>NZ_JBHSCH010000072.1:0-21616 GCF_042651065.1 Teichococcus aestuarii | reverse complement strand
CGGATACTCTCACCACCGCGGGGTGGAGCAGCCCGGTAGCTCGTCAGGCTCATAACCTGAAGGTCACAGGTTCAAATCCTGTCCCCGCATCCAAAAACAATCCTCATATTCAAAGCAGCCCGTCTTGCCAAAACATGGCAGGTACGGGCCTATCGCGTTCCGTGGACCATACACCCGCCCTACAACTCCGCCGCCTCATGCTGCAGGATTTCCGCAGCTATGCCGCGCTGGATCAGGGCTTCACCGCGCGCATCGTGGTGATTGCCGGGCCGAACGGCGTCGGAAAGACCAACCTTCTGGAAGCCATCAGCCTGCTCTCTCCCGGCCGTGGGTTGCGCATGGCCCGCGGTGCCGAACTAGGCCGGCGAGAGGGTAAGGAAGGATTGTCCTGGGCCATCGCCGGGCATTTCGAGGGGCGGGCAGGCCCGCTGGTCATCGGTACCGGCGCGGGGGCAGGGCAGGATCGGCGCAGCTTCCGGCTCGACGGCGCCGCCATTCGCAACCAGGCCGAACTCTCCGCGCATATCGCCATGCTCTGGCTGACGCCGCAGATGGACCGCCTGTTCCAGGAAGGCGCCAGCGGCCGCCGCAAGTTCCTCGATCGCCTCGTCTGGTCGCTGGAGCCCACCCATGCGCGGGACGTGGCGGCGCATGACGCGGCCATGACCCAGCGCAACCGCCTGCTTGCGGAAGGACGCCGCGATGCCGCCTGGCTGGCGGCGCTGGAGGACACCATGGCGCGCCATGGCGTGGCCGCCATCGCTGCCCGCCGCGCCATGGCGGGGCAGCTGAACGCCGCCCTGGCCGAAGGCGTCGCCGGCGCCTTCCCGGCGGCGCGGCTGGAACTGCTGTGCCCGATCGCCGATGCCCTGGCCGAACGGCCCGCCCTGGCCGTCGAGGAGCAGCTGCGTGCCGGCCTGCAGGCCGACCGCGCGCGGGATGCCGCCGCCGGCGGCGCCCGCCAGGGCGCGCACCGTACCGATCTGCGCATGCTCCTGCTGCCCAAGGCCATCCCCGCCGAGCTCTGCTCCACCGGGGAGCAGAAGGCGCTCCTGGTCAGCGTCGTGCTGGCGCAGGCGGCGCTGGTGGCGGGCCAGCGCGGCTTCGCGCCCCTGCTGCTGCTGGACGAGGTGGCTGCGCACCTGGACCCCGGGCGCCGCGCCGCCTTGTTCGCGGCGCTTGCCATCCTGCCCGCGCAGTGCTTTCTCACCGGCACCGAGGCCGCGCCCTTCGCGCCGCTCGCTGGCACGGCGCAATTCCTGGAGGGCGAGCCGGGCGGGCTTCGCCTTCCTGCGGATTTCCCCGTGCCCAACAGCCGATAAAATGCTATAAATCCGTGTGTTTCCGCACGTCGTCAGCAGGAGTTTTCCGCCGGCATGAGTGAGTCCGCGCGCGCGCCGTCCCCCGCCACCGAGCTGCCGGCGGACGCCTATGACAGCGCCTCCATCACCGTGCTGCGCGGGCTGGAAGCTGTCCGCAAGCGCCCTGGCATGTACATCGGCGACACCGATGACGGCTCGGGCCTGCACCACATGGCCTTCGAGATCATCGACAACGCGGTGGACGAGGCCCAGGCCGGCTACGCCACGCGCTGCGAGGTGGTGCTGAACGCCGATGGCTCCGTCACCGTCACCGACGATGGCCGCGGCATCCCGACCGACATCCATGCCGAGGAAGGCGTCTCCGCCGCCGAGGTGGTGCTGACGCGGCTGCACGCCGGCGGCAAGTTCAACCAGAACTCCTACAAGGTCTCCGGCGGCCTGCACGGCGTCGGCGCCGCGGTGGTGAACGCGCTCTCCGAGTGGATGGAGGTGGTGATCTGGCGCGAGGGCCAGGAGCACTTCATCCGCTTCGAGCATGGCGAGACGGTGCAGCCGCTGAAGGTGGTCGGCCCCTCTGTCCACGGCAACGGCACCCGCGTCACCTTCAAGCCCTCCTCCGGCACCTTTACCCGCACGGAATACGAGTTCTCCGTGCTGGAGAAGCGCCTGCGCGAGTTGGCCTTCCTCAATTCCGGCCTGGCCATCTCGCTGCGCGACGAGCGCCCGGTGGCGCTGGGCGAGCCGGCGCGCGAGACGAACTTCCGCTTCGATGGCGGCCTCGTCGCCTTCGTCGAATGGCTGGACCGCTCGAAGGAGCCGCTGTTCAAGCCGGCCATCAGCCTGAAGGCCAAGGAAGGCACCGGCATCCAGGTTGAGCTGGCGATGTGGTGGAACAACAGCCCGCACGAGCTGGCGCTGTGCTTCACCAACAACATCCCGCAGCGCGACGGCGGCACCCACCAGGCCGGCTTCCGCCAGGCGCTGACCCGCGTGGTGATGAAATACGCCGAGGAGCTGGCCAAGAAGGAGAAGGTCGAGCTCTCCGGCGAGGACATGCGCGAGGGGCTGACCGCCGTGGTTTCGGTGAAGGTGCCGGACCCGAAATTCTCCTCGCAGACCAAGGACAAGCTGGTCTCCTCCGAGGTGCAGCCGGTGGTGCACATGGCGGTGGCCGATGCGCTCTCCCATTGGTTCGAGACGCACCCGAAGGAAGCGCGCATCGTGCTCGACCAGGTCGTGCTCGCCGCCGCCGCCCGCAAGGCGGCGCAGCTGGCGCGCGAGAAGGTCGGCCGCAAGAACGCGCTCGATATCAGCACGCTCCCCGGCAAGCTGGCCGACTGCCAGGAGAAGGACCCCACCAAGTGCGAGATCTTCCTCGTCGAGGGTGACTCCGCCGGCGGCTCCGCCAAGCAGGGGCGCGACCGGCGCTTCCAGGCCATCCTGCCGCTGAAGGGCAAGATCCTGAACGTCGAGCGCGCGCGCATCGACAAGATGCTCTCCTCCGCCGAGATCGGCACGCTGATCACCGCGCTCGGCACCGGCATCGGCACCGGGCCGGTGGAGAAGGGCGGCTTCTCGGCCGACAAGCTGCGCTACCACCGCATCGTCATCATGACCGACGCCGATGTGGACGGCTCGCACATCCGCACCCTGCTGCTGACCTTCTTCTTCCGGCAGATGCCGGAGCTGCTGCACCGCGGCCACCTCTACATCGCCCAGCCGCCCCTCTACCGCGCCAAGCGCGGGCAGGAGGAACGCTACCTCAAGGACGACCGGGCGCTGGAGGACTTCCTGCTGGAGAAGGCCCTGCACAACGCCAGCCTGCGCTATGGCGATGGCCGCGTGGTGGAGGGCGACGCGCTGCGGGAGGTGGTGGAAGGCCTGCGGCAGACCGCGCACCGCATCCGCCGCCTCGCCAACAACACCGTGCCGACCGAGCTGGTGGAGCAGGCCGCCATCACCGGCGCGCTGAACGCCGATGCGGAACGTGCCCTGGCCGCCGCCCCCGCCCTCGTCACCCGGCTCGACGCCCTGGCCCGCCCCACCGAGCGCGGCTGGAAGGTGACGGCCGGCGCCGAGGGGCTGGTGATGGGCCGCACCGTGCGCGGCGTGGCCGACCGCCACCGGCTGGACCCCGCCGCCCTGCGCAGCCCTGAGGCGCGCTGGCTGGTCGAGCGTCAGGCGGCGCTGGCCGCCGCCTGGGCGCAGCCCGCAAGCCTGGCGCTGGATGGGCACCCGCTGGAGGTGGCCGGCCCGCTGGCCGCCTTCGACCGTCTGCTGGCCCAGGGCCGCAAGGGCCTCGCCATCCAGCGCTTCAAGGGGCTGGGCGAGATGAACCCGGACCAGCTCTGGCAGACGACGCTCGACCCCGCCGCGCGCACCCTGCTGCAGGTGAAGATCGAGGATGTGGAGGATGCCGAGCAGGTCTTCTCCACCCTGATGGGCGACGTGGTGGAGCCGCGCCGCGAGTTCATCGTCGGCAATGCGCTGAAGGTCGCCAACCTCGACGTCTGAGGCGCCGTAAGGCGCCGCGGACACGGCGAGACGCCGCGCCGGACGGGACGCGGCAAACGCGCGAGCAGCGCGGCCCGGTCCCGCCCGGCCCATGCTGGCCTCCGCCGGCGGGCCTGGGGCGCCGCCCGCGCCGGCTGGCGGGGAGCCGGGGAGAAGGGCGCCGTGGCGACCGCCCGCCACGCCCTTCTCAGGCCGCCGGCTTCCAGGCCAGCAGCCGCAGCGCGTTCAGCGTCACCAGCACCGTGGCGCCGGTGTCGGCCAGGATGGCGGGCCAGAGGCCGGTGAGGCCGAGCAGGGTGGTGACGAGCAGCAGCCCCTTCAGCCCCACCGCAATCCCGACATTGGCCTTCACGTTCGCCATGGTGGCGCGCGACAGGCTGACGAGCTCGGCCACGCCCGTGGTCCGGTCCTTGAGGATGGCGGCGTCGGCCGCCTCCAGCGCCACATCCGTGCCGCCCCCCATCGCCACGCCGGCGGAGGCTGCGGCCAGCGCCGGCGCGTCGTTGATGCCGTCGCCCACCATGACCACCGGGCCGGCGGCGCGCAGCGCCGCGATCTCGCGCAGCTTGTCGTCCGGCAGCAGCCCGGCCTTCGCCGTGAGGCCCAGCGGCCCGGCGATGGCCGCGGCGGTGCGGGCATTGTCGCCCGTCAGCATCACCGCGCGCACGCCGAGCCTGGAGAGGGCGGCCACGCCGGCGGCGGCGTCCGCGCGCGGCTCGTCCCGCAGCGCCAGCACGCCGGCCGGCGTGCCATCGGCGAGGACCACCACGGCCGTCTTGCCCTCCGCCTCGAACCGCGCCACCGCCTCCGCCAGTGGGCCGGGCAGCGCGTCGGCCTCCGCCGCGTGGCGCGGGCTGCCGACGCTGATGGCGCGGCCGCCGATCGTGGCGCGGACCGCCCGCCCGGGGATGGCCCCCTGGCCGGAGGCCACGGGCAGCGCGATGCCGCGCGCCGCCGCCTCCGCCACCACCGCCCGCGCCAGGGGGTGGGAGGAACCCTGCTCGGCGCCGGCCGCCAGGGCCAGCAGCTCCGCCTCCGGCAGGCCCGCCGCCGGCAGGATGTCGGTCACCCGGGGCCGGCCCTCGGTGAGCGTTCCGGTCTTGTCGAAGGCCACCGTCCTCGCGCCGCCGATCACCTCCAGCGCCGCGCCGCCCTTGATGAGCAGGCCCCGCCGGGCGCCGGCCGAGAGGCCGGAGGCCATGGCGGCGGGAACCGAGATCACCAGGGCGCAGGGGCAGGCGATGAGCAGCACCGCCAGGCCGCGATAGACGCTCTCCCACCAGCTCCAGCCCAGCAGGAAGGGCGGCAGGAGGATGACCAGCAGGGAGACGGCCATCGCGCCCGGCGTCCACCAGGCGGAGAAGCGCTCGATGAAGCGCTGCGTCGGCGCGCGGGAGGCGGTGGCCTCCTCCACCATGCGGATGATGCGGGCGATGGTGTTGTCGGCGGCGGCGCGGGAGACCCGCACCCGCAGCGCCCCGTCGGCGTTGATGGAGCCGGCCAGGACGGCCTCGCCCGGGCCGCGCGGGACCGGCACGCTCTCGCCGGTGACGGGGCTTTCGTCGAGGGCGGAGCGGCCCTCCTCGACAAGGCCGTCGCAGGGCACCCGCTCGCCGGGGCGGATGAGGACGAGATCGCCCACGGCCAGGGCGGCGGAGGGCACCGGCTCGGCCGTGCCATCGGCCCGCAGGCGGAGCGCCGTGCGCGGCATCAGCCCGGCCAGGGCCTTGATGCCCGCCCGGGCGCGGCCCGCCGCCACGTTCTCCAGCAGCTCGCCGACGGCGAAGAGCAGCACCACCATCGCCGCCTCCTCCGCCGCGCCGATCAGGGCGGCGCCGATGGCGGCCGTGACCATCAGCGTCTCGATGGAGAAGGGGGAGCCGGCGCGCGCCAGGGCGAAGGCGCGGCGGCCGAAGGGAATCACCGCCAGGGCGGTGGCGGCCAGGAACAGCGGATAGGCCCAGCTCTCGGCCACCGCCAGGGAGAGGGCATGGGCGCCGAGGACCAGCGCCCCGAGCAGCCAGACCAGCCGCGCCTTGGCCGTGGCGTACCAGGGCCTGGCGGCATCGGCCGGGTCTTCGTGGTCGGCATGGGAATGGCCGAAGGCGCCTGCCCCGGCATGGGCGTGGCCGTGCCCCGCATGGCCGTGCGCGTGGTCCTGCGCCGGGTGGCCGTGCCCGCGGCAGCCGTCATGCTCCTGCGGGGGCGGCGCGCCGGCGGGCTGCCCGGCCGGCGCCAGAGGGCGGGCCGTGTAGCCCAGGCCCGCGAGCGAGCGCGGGATGGCCGCCGCCTCCGTCCCGCCCGGCGCCAGCCGCAGGGTGAGCCGCTCCGCCATGAGGTTGACGCTGACCGCCGAGACGCCGGGCAGGCGCCCGAGCGCGGCTTCGACCTTGGCGGCGCAGCCGGCGCAATCCATGCCCTGCACATGCCAGGCGAGGGAGAGGGCCTCCAGCCGGGTGGCCTGGAAGCCGAGCGCCGCGACCTGCGCCTCCACCGCCTCGGGCACGGCGGCGCCGGGGGCGAGGGTGGCCCTGAGCCGCTCGGCCATCAGGTTGACGCTGACCGCGCTGACGCCGGGCAGGCGCGAGACCGCCTTCTCGACCTTGGCCACGCAGGAGGCGCAGTCCATGCCGGACACGCGCCAGCTGACCTCCCGGCCGTCCTCTTCGCTCCCTCTGCCGTCCATGGCTCCAACTCCTGCTGACGGCGCCTCAGATAGGACTTCCAGCCACTGGAGGTTCAAGGGAAGATCGGCCGGAGGCGGAATTTCGGTGCCGCCCGCCCGCCGGCATCCGGGCGCGGGGCTGGGTGCCGGGGCTTCCGCGCACCATCTTATCCGGCATGGAGAACACGATGCGGCAGATGGGCATCGGCGACCTGTCCCGGCTCACGGGGGTCAAGCCGACGACGATCCGGTGGTACGAGGCCGAGGGATGGCTGCCCCCGCCCGCCCGCACCGAAGGCGGCCATCGCAGCTACGGGGAGGCGCATCTCCGGCGGCTGGGCTTCATCCGCCATTCCCGCGAACTGGGCTTCCCGATGGCCGATATCCGCGCGCTTCTCGCGCTCGCGGACCGCCCCCGCGACGAATGCTCGGCGGCGCACGCGATCGCCACGGCGCAGATCGCCGAGATCGACGCCAGGCTGCGCCGCCTGCAGGCGCTCCGGAGCGAGCTGGAGCGCATGGCGCAGGGCTGCGAGGGCGGGCAGGTCGGGGAGTGCCGCATCATCGAGACCCTCTCCGACTTCGCCCACGGGCATTGCGCCCATCCCGGGCACGGCTGAGCCGGCCTGGCCACGGCCAGGAACTGCCCCGGCTGCGGGGTCTCCCGCTCTCATGCGCCGGCGCTCCGCCGGGCTGCGCGCGGCTATGCCGGCCCAGGCCTCGCCGCCCGCCGCGCGGGAGGTGGCGGATAACGGGGGGGCGGAAGGCGCCGGAGGCCCGCTCAGCGCCGGCGGCGCGCCAGGTTCAGGCCGCGCGTCACCGCCCAGACACCCACCAGCAGCATCAGGGCCAGGGTCACGGTGTAGAACACGGCGCCGGATTTCTCCCGCCCGTGGATGAGGTAGTCGGCGTTCTCGGCCAGCAGCCCGGCCACCAGCCCGCAATAGCCGGCCCAGGCGGCGATCATCGGCGGCGTCTCGTCGTGGCGGGCGCGCCAGGCGGCCCAGAGGAGCGCGGCCGCCACGGCCAGCTCGTCCAGCGCGAGGGGGATGAAGGTGGGGGTGCCGGCGCGGCGGGCGATCTCGCCTCCCGCCATCAGCACCGCCAGGCCGATGGCCAGGATCTGCAGGGTCTTCATGGTCGGGTAACCTAAAGAAAAAGCCGGGGCGGCGCTGCCCCGGCCTGTTCCTCACCCGGATGGCGGTGCGCTCAGACGCGCATCGGCATCAGCACGTAGAGCGCCTCGGGCTTGGAGGCGTCCACCACCACGGTGGGGGCGGAGCCGTCGGCGAAGCGGAACTCCACCTTGCTCTCGATCTGGTCGGTGATATCGGCGAGGTAGCGCGCCTGGAAGCCGATCTCGATCGGGCCGTTGCCGTAGGAGACGGCGCCGCCATCCAGCTCCTCCTCCGCCTGGCCCTGGTCGGGGCTGCTGGCGGTCAGCGTCAGGCTGTCCTGCTTCAGGCTCAGCTTCACCGGGCGGGAACGCTCGGAGGAGATGGCGGCCACGCGGGAGACGGCGTCGGCGAAGGCCTTCTTGTCCACCGTCAGGATCTTGTCGTTGCCGCGCGGGATGACGCGCTCATACTCGGGGAAGGTGCCGTCGATCAGCTTGCTGGTCAGGTGCACGGCGCCGAAGGTGAAGCGGATCTTGGTGTCGGAAAGCCGCACCTCGATCGGGTCTTGCGCCTCGTCGGCCAGCTTGCGGATCTCGTTGACCGTCTTGCGCGGGATGATGACGCCCGGCATGCCGGCGGCGCCCTCCGGCAGCGGCTCCTCCACGCGGGCCAGGCGGTGGCCGTCGGTGGCCACGGCGCGCAGCACGGGCTGCCCTTCCACCTCGGTGGCGTGCAGGTAGATGCCGTTGAGGTAGTAGCGCGTCTCCTCGGTGGAGATGGCAAACTTGGTGCGGTCCACCAGCTCGCGCAGCAGCGAGGGGGCGAGGTGGAAGCTGTGCGGCAGCTTGCCCTCGGTCATCGAGGGGAAGTCCTCCACCGGCAGCACCATCAGCGAGGTGGCGAAGCGGCCGGCGCGCAGCGCCAGCGGCGCGTCGCCGCCCGCATGGTCCAGCTCCACCTTGGCGCTGTCCGGCAGCTTGCGGACGATCTCGTACAGCGTCGCAGCCGGCGCGGTGGTGCGGCCGGTGCGGGTGACGGTGACGCCCGGCACCGCCTCGACGATGGCGATCTCCATGTCCGTCGCCGTCAGGGTCAGGGCGCCGTCCTGCGCGGCCAGCATCACGTTGGCGAGGATGGGGATGGTGTTGCGCCGCTCCACCACGCTCTGCACATGCGCGAGCGCCTTGAGCAGCACCGCCCGGTCCACCGAGAACTTCATGGCTTGAGCAACCCCCACGCGCCTGGAATCGAGAGAAGTCGCCCTCTCTACCAGCCGGAAAGTGCCGGGGAAAGGCGCCGCGCGCGGAACCGCCGCCGGGCTTGCGCATTCCTCATCCAGCCATGACACCGCCAGACAGCGACGCCCCCGCTCCCGCCATCCCCATCCCCATGGCCGAATGGGCCGCCGGCCGCCCCGCCGTGCCCGGCGAGGGGCCGCGTGGCGCCCCCCTGATGTTCGTGGGCGAGCAGCCGGGGGACGAGGAGGACCGGCAGGGCCGCCCCTTCGTCGGCCCTGCCGGCCGGCTGTTCACCCAGGCGCTGGAGGAGGCGGGCGTCGAGCGCGGCGCTGCCTACGTCACCAACGCGGTGAAGCATTTCAAATATACCCAGCGCGGCGCGCGGCGGCTGCACCAGAGCCCGGATGCGGGTGACATCAAGCTCTACCGCCCCTTCCTGCTGGCGGAGGTGGCGGCGGTGGCGCCGCGCTTCCTGGTGGCGCTGGGCGCCACCGCCACCCAGGCGCTGATGGGCCGCAAGCTGCCGATGCTGAAGCTGCGCGGCCAGGTCTTCGAGGCGCCGGAGGAACTGCCCGCCGGGCTGCCGGTGATGCTGACCGTGCACCCCAGCTACCTGCTGCGCCTGCCCGACCCCGAACTCAAGAAGCGCGAATACGAGCGCTTCGTGACCGAGCTGCGCTTCGCCGGGCAGGCGGCGCGCGGCGAGATCCGCCGCAACGCCGGCGGCGCGCCGGAGGCACCGCCGAAGCCGGCCCAGCCGGAGCCAGCCAAGGGTGGGCAGAGGATGCTGCCGCTCTGAGCCGCCCTCAGGCCGGCTCGTAGCGGTCCAGCACCGCGCCGGGCAGCTGCATGATCCGCGCCGACCAGGTCCAGAGCAGCCAGCATTCCACCGCCCGGCCGGGGAAGACCTGCCGCAGCAGCGCGCGGTAGGAGGCCATCTGCCGCAGATAGAGGCCCGGCACATCCTCCACCCGCTCGGGCGGCGGGCGGTTGGTCTTGTAGTCCAGCACCAGCACCCGCTCCGGCGTGATCAGCATGCGGTCCACTTGGCCGGCCAGCGGCAGGCCGTTCACCCGGCCCGCGATCGGCGCCTCGGCCAGGCTGCCGGGGCCGAAGGCGTCGCGCAGCGCCGGCTCGTCCAGCAGGCGCAGCACCTCCGCCAGGGTCTCGGCCCGGTCCTGCTCGCCGAGGCCGTGGCCGGTGCGGCCGAGGAAGCGCTCGGCCACCGCGGCGCGCTCGGCCACCGGGTAGTCCGGCAGGTGCTGCAGCAGCGCATGGATCAGCCGGCCGCGGCGGAAGCGCTCGCCCGTCGGGTCGGCGCGGCCATGCGGGGCGGCGGTGGGGGTCTCCTCCTCGCCGGGCAGGGCGGAGGGGGAGAGGGTCAGCGCCTCGCTCTCCGGCGCGGCGGGGCGGTGGATCCACTCCGGCAGCGGGCCTTCCTCGCCGGGGTGCTCGGGCTCCGACTCGGCACGCGGCGGGGCGGCCTGCGCGCTGGCCAGCCGGCGCAGCGGCCCGGCGAAGCTGGCCATGGGCGGGGCGCCGAACTCCTCCGGCGCGAAGGGCATCTCCTCCGCCCCCTCCAGCCGGGCGAAGCCCTGCGCCACGAGGTCGTACCAGCTGCCGGGCTTCGGCTCGCCCCAGGCGCAGACCAGCAGCCGGTCCTCGGCGCGGGTGAGCGCCACGTAGAGCAGGCGGTTCTCCTCCGCCTCGCGCGCCGCGTTGTCGGCCTCCATCAGCGTGGTCCAGGCGGGGGCGAAGAAATCCTTCCGGTTGCGCGGCGCCCAGTAGGGCAGGGGCGGCTCCGCCTCGTTCCACCGCACCGGCTTCTCGCCCCGCCCGCTGCCGACATCGGGCAGGATGACGATGGGCGCCTGCAATCCCTTGGAGCCGTGCGCCGTCATCAGCCGCACCGCGTCGGCGCCGGACTCGGCCTCACGCTTCACCTCGGCGCCACCCCGCCGCAGCCAATGGACAAAACCTTGCAGGCTGGGCGGGTGGCGGGATTCGTAGCTGAGGGCGGCGTTCAGCACCTCGTCCAGCGGGTCAGCGGCGTCGGGGCCGAGGCGGGCCAGGATGCGCGCCCGCCCGCCATGCTCGCCCAGCACCTCGGCCAGGATGGAGTGGGGCGTGGCGAGGTCGGCGCGGTCGGCAAGGTCGGCCAGCCACTCGGCGGCGCGGCCGGGGGCGGTGTCCTGGCCGCGGTGCTCCAGCAGGCGCCACCACAGCGGCTGGGTGCGGGCGCGCGCCAGGTCGCACAGCTCCGTCTCGGAGACGCCGCAGAGCGGGCTCTTGAGCAGCGCCGCCAGCTGCAGGTCGTCCTCCGGCAGCAGCAGCACGTCGATCAGCGCCAGCAGGTCCTGCACGGCGATCTGCTCGATCAGCCGCATCCGGTCGACGCCGCCCACCGTCACGCCACGCGCCTTCAGGGCGCGGACCAGCAGGTTGGAGAAGCCGGTGCGCCGGCGCAGCAGCACCAGGATGTCGCCGGGGCGGACGCGGCGGCCGCCGCGCGCCGGCAGCGTCTCGTGCCGCACCATGTGGGCGATGCGCGCGGCGAGCGATTCCGCCATCAGCGCCTCGGCATCCGCCTCGGCCACCGGCTCGTCCGGCACATGCCAGGGCTCGAGCGTGGCGTTGCCGGGCTTCACCAGCGGCGGCCACAGCTCCACCAGCCCGGCATCGGCCTCGCGGTCGGCGCGGTGGCGGAGCGTGTCGCCTTCCTCCACCACCCCGCGCCGCGCCGGGCCGTCGGCGAAGACGGCATCGACCAGCGCCAGCACCGGCGCCGTGGAGCGGAAGGAGACGTTCAGCGGCACGGCGGCGAAGCTCCCCCCCGCCGCCTGCACCGCCTGCGCGAAATGCGCCTCCCAGCGGGCGAAGCCGGCGGCGTCGGCGCCCTGGAAGCTGTAGATGGACTGCTTCTCGTCGCCCACCGCGAAGATGCTGCGCGGCGGGCCTTCCTCGCCCTCGGGGCGGGTGCCGAGGCCGGAGAAGAACTCCTCCGCCAGCCGCGCCGCGATCTCCCACTGGTAGGCGTTGCTGTCCTGCGCCTCGTCCAGCAGCAGGTGGTCCAGCCCGCCATCGAGCTTGTAGAGCACCCAGGCGCTGCCGGGGTCGTAGAGCAGGGCGCGGGCGGCCTGGATCAGGTCGTCGAAATCCACCGCGCCGATGCGCGCCTTGCGCGCCGTGTAGGCCTCCAGCACCGGCTGGGCCAGCGCCAGCAGCGCCAGGCTGGCGGCGTGCAGGCGCCAGGCCTTGCGGCTCTCCTCCAGCGCGAAGACCCGCTCCGCCTCGGCCGCCAGGATGGACTGCGCCTCCTCGTGCCGGTCCCGCAGCCCGCCCTTGGTGGCGAGCGACTTGCGCGGCGTGCCCTCGGCGGCGGTGAGGAAGATGGCCGTCCATTCCTCCCAGCGCGCCGCGCGGGCGCCCTCGGGCAGGTCCATCCAGGCCTTCATCGTCTCGCCGCGGGCGCGGTCGTTGGCGTTGCCGCTGCCGCGCAGTAAAGCGGCGGCGCGCACCAGCTCTTCCCGCGCCGCGCCGCGCGCCGCCTCGGCCAGCGCCGCCACCTCGCCCTCCTCGGCCTGCTGGCCGAGGCGGCGGCGCAGCACCGCGTCGCTGCCGCGCACGCCCCCGGCGGCGGCGATGGCAGCGCCCAGCCGCTCGCGCTCCTTCACCAGGGTGCGCAGGGTCTCGGAGAAATCCTCGGGCGAGCCGAGGCCGGCCATGGCCTCGATGGCGTCGGCCGGCAGCCGGCCGGAGGCGAGGGTGGCCTCGCGCGCCTCGGCCAGCATGGTGGCGGCCTCGGTCTCCTCGATCAGGCTGAACTGTGGCGGCAGCCCCGCCTCCAGCGGGAAGCCGCGCAGCAGCGACTGGCAGAAGGAATGGATGGTGGCGATGCGCATGCCGCCCGGCTGCTCCAGCACCTCGGCGAAGAGGGCGCGGGCGCGGCGGCGCAGCGCGGCATCGGGCGCCTGGCCGGTCAGGTCGTGCAGGCTGCGCGTGAGCGTCTCCTCATCCGCCACCACCCACTCGCCGAGGCGGCGGGCCAGGCGCTGCGCCATCTCGGCGGCGGCGGCCTTGGTGAAGGTGAGGCAGAGGATGCGCCCCGGCCGCGTGCCCGGCCGCAGCAGCAGGCGCAGCACGCGGTCGGTCAGCACCTTGGTCTTGCCCGAGCCGGCGGAGGCGCCCACCCAGGCCGAGGCGTCGGGGTCCGAGGCGCGGCGCTGCGCCGCCTGTGCGGCGGCACGCGGCGAGAGGGCGACGCCGCCGGCGCGCTCGCCATCCGGCGGGGCTTTGCAGGGATCAGGCCTCATCGGTGTTCCCCCATTCGGCGACGCGGGCCAGGTGGTCGTGGTCGGTGCGCACCGGCTTGCGGCGCGGATGCGGGCGGGCGATGAAGCGCCGCTCGCCCAGCAGGAAGTCCCGCAGCAGGGCGATGGTGTTGTCCAGCGCATCGGCCGCCAGGGCCTCCGGCTCGCCGGCGACCGGCTTCACCGCGCCCGGCGTGCCGCCGCCGGTGAGCCGCCAATGGGCGAGCGCCGAGACGGGGCGCGGCTCCACCCCCTGGAAGCCGCCCGCCGCGGCGATCGCCGCCTCCAGCGGCATCTGCGGCGCGCGGCCATCCTGCACCTCCTTGTTGGAGGGCGGCATGCCGGTCTTGTAGTCGATGATGGAGAGGGTGCGGTCGGCCAGCAGGTCGATGCGGTCGGCGCGCACCTTCAGGCGGAGCTGGCCCTGGGCGAGGTCGAGATGCCCCGGCACCTCGGCATGGCGGGTGCGGACCGGCTGGCCGCGCTGCATCGCCTCCTCCTGCGCCACCACGAAGGCGCCGATGCGCGAGAGGCGCGGCCGCCAGAAGGCCAGCAGGCCGGGGCGGGCGGCGGCCTCCTCCAGCGCCGCCTCGGCGGCCTCCTCGAACCATTCGAGGGCGGTGGCGGCGCCGGGCCAGCCGCCGGGGGCGGTCTCCAGCCGGCGGGTCCAGCGCGCCATCGCCTCATGCACCATCTGGCCGTAATCGGCGGCGCCCACCTCGGCGTCCAGCGGGTCGAAGGGCACCAGGCGCAGCACGCGGCGGGCATAGTAGCCATAGGGGTCGGCCATCAGGTCCGCCACCTCGGTGACGCTGATCTCGCGCGAGCTGGCGGCGGCGGGGGGGGGGGGGGGGGGGCGGGGGGGGGGGGGGACCGCCTCCGGCATGTCGAGCCGCGCCGCCCAGCCCAGCGCCGGGCTGCGCGGCAGCGCCAGGCCGCGCGGATGCGCCGCGTCCCGCTGCCCGGAGAGGAAGGTCTCCAGCCGCGTCAGCCAGCGCGAGGGCACGGTGGGGGCGCCGGCCCGCTTGCGCGCCCAGGAGAGCACCACGCGCGGCGCCGAGGCGGCGGCCAGCAGGAAGTCGGCGGCGACGCGGCCGATGCGGCTCTCCGGCTCGGGCAGGCCGAAATCGGTGCGCATCGGGCGGCTCAGCCAGGGGCCTGGGTCGGTCGCCTGCGGCCAGACGCCTTCCTCCAGGCTGCCCAGGATGGCGAGGTCGAAATCCTGCAGCCGCGCCTCCAGCAGCCCGAGGATGGCGATGCGCGGATGCTCGGCATGGTCCCGCCCCCGGCCGATGCGCACGCTGGGCGCCGAGGGCCCTGCCAGCGAGGCGTCGAACAGGGCGGGCCAGCCGGCCGGGCTCATCGGCGGCAGGGCGCGCAGCGCGGGCGGCATCTGTGAGAGATGCACCGCCAGCGGCTCGCCCTCCTCGCCGGCATAGAGGCGGAGCCCGCCGGGGCGGTCGCGCGTGGAGGCCAGCGCCTCGGCGGCGGTCAGGTGGGCGTCGAGCAGGTCGGCCGGCGGCCGGGCGGGGCTGTCGGGCAGGCTGCCGAAGCCGTCCAGGCAGCGCTCCAGCGCCTCGATCAGCCGCATCACCGTGGCCAGCAGGGCGGCATCCTTCTCGCGGCGGAAGGCTTCCAGCACGCGGGCGCGCAGCCCGGCCAGCCCGGGCGCGGGGCGCGGGCCGCGCAGCGCGCGCCGCTCCAGCAGCCGCACCGCCTCCATCCACTCGGCGCGCGCCAGGCCGCCGGCCGAGAGCGGATGCTTCAGCAGCGAGAGCAGCGGCACGGGCGCGAAATCCTCGCCCACCGTGCGGGCGAGCAGGCGCAGATAGGCCCCCGTCGGCGTCTCGCCCAGCGGCTGGCCGGCGGAATCGTCGGCCAGCACGCCGTGGCGGGTCAGCTCGGCGGCGACACGGCGGCCCAGCTCGCGGTCCGGCGTGATCAGCGCGGCGCGGGCGCCGGGGTGCTCCAGCGCCTCGCGCAGCAGCAGGGCGATGGCCACCGCCTCCGCCTGCACGTCCGGCGCCTCCAGCAGCGAGAGGCCGCGCAGCGCCGGCTCCCAGTGGGCGGGGCGGCGGGTCAGCCAGGCATCGAGCCCGGCGGCCGGGCGCAGCGAGCAGGAGAGCAGCTCGGCGCGGCGGATCAGCGGCGCCTGCCCCGTGCCATTGCCGGGCCAGGGCCGCAGGTCGCCCGGCGTCGCGTCCATCGCCGAGAGCAGGCGCACCTGGCCGGAGAGCGGATGGGTGGGGCTCTCGCCGATGGCGGCCCACAGCTCGGCCGACTTCACCTCGCCCGGGCCGTGCAGCACCACGCAGCCCTGCGGCAGCCGCGCCACCACCTTCAGCAGCGCCGCGGCCGCGGGGATGGTGCCGCCGGCGCCGATGCCAGCGGCGATGACGGGATCGGCGGGCGGCTCGCGCTTCCACGCCTCGGCCTGCGCCTCCAGCGCGGCGACGCGGCGGGGGCCGATATCCATCAGCCCCTGCTCGGCGAGCCACGCCCCCCAGGCATCCAGCACGCCGCGCAGGAAGGTGTGCGTCACCTGCCAGTGGGCGGCGAACTCGTCCGGCACCAGCGAGGCGAGCAGGCAGTCGTCGCAGCCCTCCAGCGCCGTCTCGTCCATCAGCTCGGCCAGGGCGGCGGCGAGGGTCCAGGCCTGCTCCGGCGTGTTCGGCCCGCCGAAGCGGGAGGGCAGGCGCATCACCAGGTCGGTCAGCACCGCCTGGCGCCGGGCCGGGTCCACCGCCGGCGGCAGGTCCAGCAGCACGGGCAGGGACAGCTCGTCCGCCTCCTGGGTGGAGAGACCGGTGAGCGCACGCATGCGCGGCAGCAGCAGGGTGCGGTTGCCGGCGGTGCGCAGGAAGGCCTCGCGCAGGGCGAGGGCGGCGCGGCGCGTCGGCAGCAGGATGGTGGTGCGGGAGAGGGCCAGCGGGTCGTCCAGCCCCACCCAGCCCAGCACGCCCTCCGCCAGGGTGGGCAGGAAGGGCAGATGCGCCGGGATCTCGTAGAGCTTCATGGCGGGGCGGCTCCTCGGGGGCGGCGCCGCGGAGGGAAGGCGCGCCGGCCCCCACAGATAGGCGCGGCGGGGCCGCCTGCCAAATGCCTCCGCCGCCTCACCACATGGATTGCCGCGCCCGCTCCGGCCATTCCCGGTCATAGGCCTCGCCGCCGACGCGGCCGCCGCTCATCGCCGCCAGGATGCGGCCAGGGCTGGGCAGCGTCGCCGGGTCCACCTGCCGCTCCGCCTGCCACAGCCCGGCGCGGAGGATGGCGCGGGCGCACTGGAAATAGACCTCCCGCACTTCGATCACCATGACGCTGCGCGGCGCCCTTCCCTCGGCCGAGAGGCGCTCCAGCAGGGCCGGGTCGTCCTCCAGATGCGCCGCGCCATTGACGCGCAGCGCGTTGCCGCTGCCGGGGATCAGGAACATCAGCGCCACGCGCGGGTCGCGCACCACGTTGCGCAGGCTGTCGATGCGGTTGTTGCCGCGCCGGTCGGGCAGCAGCAGGCGGCGGGGGCCGTCCACCACCGCCACCGCGCCGCGGTCGCCACGCGGCGAGCAGTCCAGCCCCTCCGGCCCCACCGTGGCCAGCGCCAGGAAGGGCGCCGCCTCGATGATCCGCCGGTACTCCGGCGTGACGTGGTCCGCCACCTTGGCGGTGGAGGCCTCGCCCACCGCCGCCGCGCCGCCATAGAGCTGCTCCAGCGCCTCGATCGTCCGGATGATGGCCATGCCGACCGGCCCTCCTTGGTGAATGCCGCGCCTTCTCTAGACGCGGTGCGGCGCCGCCGATATCGAGTTCGGCGCCGCCCATTGGTGCGGAAAACTCACCAAGGAGCCCGCCATGCCGGAGGGGGAGGGGAAGCCCCGGCGCCTGCCGCCGCTCTCCGCGCTGCGCGCCTTCGAGGCGGCGGCGCGGCTGAACTCGGTGGGGCGGGCGGCGGCGGAGCTGGGCCGCACCCATGGCGCCGTCAGCCGGCAGATCCGCGCCCTGCAGGAGGCGGCGGGCGTGCCGCTGTTCGACCGCGCCGGCACCGGCATCCGCCTGAACGCGCAGGGCGAGGCGCTGCGCCGCCAGGTGGCCGGGGCGCTGGATGCGCTGGAGGAGGGCTGGCGCTCCGTGCTGGAGGAGGCGCACGGCCCCTCGCTGCACGTGGCGTGCAGCGCCACCTTCGCCATGCGCTGGCTGGTGCCGCGGCTGGGCGGGTTCTACGGCGCGCATCCGGGCGTGCGGCTGCGGCTTTCCATGACCTCGGCGCGGCAGCTGCGGCAGGAGGGGGCGGATCTGGTCATCGCCTGGGACCGCGCCGCCTACCCGCCGGCCGACCGGGCGCGCGCCCTGCCGCTGGGGGGCGTGGCCTTCGGCCCGGTCTGCGCCCCCGGCTACCCGGTGGCGGTGACGCCCGGCGCCCTGCGCGCGCCGGCGCGGATCGCGCAGGAGCACACGCCGCGCGCCTGGGCGCTGTGGCAGGAGGCCACCGGGTGCTACGTGGATTGCGCGGCCGAGCTGCGCTTCCCGCACACCCATCTCTGCCTGGAGGCGGCCCTGGGCGGCCTCGGCGTGGCACTGCTGGAGCGGCGCATGGCGCGGGAGGCGCTGGAGCAGGGCCGGCTCGCCGCCCCCTGCGGCTTCGCCCCCTTCGCCGAGGGGCTGGCGGCGATTCCCTTCTCGGCCCGGGCGGAGGGGCCGGCGGCCCGCGCCTTCCTGGCCTGGATGCGGGCGAGCCTGGCGGCGGAGGACGCGGCCAGCGAGGATGCGGCCGGCTAGGCCTCCCGCAGCGCCACCGCCAGGCTGTGCATGATGGCCGCCGTGGCGCCCCACACGTAATGCGTCTCGTGCGGCCAGACGTAGAAATGCCGCCGCTCGCCCTTCCACAGCGCGCTCTGGCGCTGCGGCAGCGCCGGGTCGAGCAGCGGGGCCAGCGCGTATTCGAAGACCAGCGCCACCTCGTCCGGCGAGGGCATCAGGTTCAGCGGCGGCTCCAGCAGCGCCAGCACCGGCGTCACATGGAAGCCGGTGCCGGTGACATGCTCCGGCAGCCGGCCGAGGATGCGGGGCAGGCGCGGGTCGAGCCCGACCTCCTCCGCCGCCTCCCGCAGGGCTGCCTGCTCCGGGTTCTCCCCCGGCTCGATGCGACCGCCAGGGAAGGCCACCTGCCCGGCATGGCTGGAAAGCCGCTCCGCCCGCAGGGTCAGCAGCAGGGTGGGGCCGGCCTCGTGCAGCACCACGGGCACCAGCACGGCGGCGGCGCGGCCGCCCTCCGGCGGCACCGTGCCGCCGCCCCGCGCCAGCCGGGCCGGGTCGGAGAGGCGGCGGGCCACCTCCGCCACATCCAGCAGCGGGGCGGCGGGCACGGGCAGCGGCGCGTCGTTCACGCGGCCGCCCTCATGCGGCAGGGCTCATGCGGCGGCGCTCATTCCGCGGCGGCGGCCCCGTTGCGCGACTCGGCCGGCACCTCGTCGATGGGGAAGAACACCCCCTCGCTCCAGACGCCCAGCAGCTCGCGGCCTTCCACCTTCTCCGTCTCCGCCAGGGCCACCAGCTCGTAGAAGACGGCGCGGTTGATGCGCGCCTCCAGCCCCGGCCGCACCATCACGTAGGGGCGCGGCTCGCGCGAGCGGCGGTCGATGGCGACGCGGATCGGGTGGTCGGCATCGGCCGTCACCATCTCGTCGAGGTTGGTGCGGAAGGTCAGGCATTGCCGCCCCTCGCAGCGGCGCCAGAACACCTCGACGGCGACGAAGGGCGCGTCCTCGACGGTGATCTCGCCGCGCTCCACCGGGGTCTCCAGCAGGTAGCGGCCATCCGCCTCGCGCTTCAGCACGGAGGCGAAGAGGCAGACCAGCTCCTTCCGGCCGATCGGGCTGCCCTGGTAGTGCCAGGAGCCATCCTTGGCGATTCGCATGTCCAGCATGCCGCAATCGTGTTTCGGGCGGGCCGGGCCCGGGGCGGTCCCGGTGCGGCCCTTCGGCGGTGCGGTGTTCAGCACGGCGGCAGCATCCTCCCGTCGTCGGCAGGCATTCTCGCCTGCGGATTGTTTCAATGCTTCGTCCATGCGCCCGACGGTCATAGGCTTCCCCAAGTCTCGCTCCTGGCAGAAGGGGCGGGCTGGCCAAGGCGGGCCGGCTTCCCATATCCGGTCTATATAAGGAGGCGTAGCGGCATGGTTGAAGTGGCCGACCCCACCGATCCGAACATCCTCGTCGCGGAGGTGGAGGCGCTGGGCACCCGCCTGGCCCGTGTCCGCGCCGCGGTGGGGCGGGTGATCTTCGGCCAGCCCGAGGTGGTGGAGCAGGTGCTGATCACCATCCTCTCCGGCGGGCATGTGCTGCTGGTGGGCGTGCCGGGCCTGGGCAAGACGCGGCTGGTGGAGACGCTCGGCACCGTGCTGGGGCTCGATGAGAGCCGCGTGCAGTTCACCCCCGACCTGATGCCGGCCGACATCCTGGGCTCCGAGGTGCTGGAGGAGGGGGCGGACGGCCGGCGCGCCTTCCGCTTCATCAAGGGCCCTGTCTTCTGCCAGCTGCTGATGGCCGATGAGATCAACCGCGCCAGCCCGCGCACCCAGTCCGCCCTGTTGCAGGCGATGCAGGAGCGGAAGGTGGCCATCGCCGGCCAGGCCCACCCGCTGCCCGCCCCCTTCCATGTGCTGGCCACGCAGAACCCGATCGAGCAGGAAGGCACCTACCCGCTGCCCGAGGCGCAGCTCGACCGCTTCCTGCTGGAGGTCGAGGTCACCTACCCCGACGAGGCGGCGGAGCGCGCCATGCTGCTGGCCACCACCGGCAGCGCCGAGGCGCGCGCCGAGCCCGCCATGACCGCCGCCGAGCTGCTGGCCGCGCAGGCGCTGATCCGCCGCATCCCGGTGGGCGAGCAGGTGCTGGACGCCATCCTGAAACTGGTGCGCGGCGCCCGGCCGGAGACCGGCACCCTGCCCGCCGTGCGCCAGCACCTCGCCTGGGGTCCCGGCCCGCGCGCGGCGCAGGCGCTGATGCTGGCCACCCGCGCCCGCGCCGTGCTGGATGGCCGCCTGGCCCCCAGCGTGGAGGACGTGCTGGCGCTGGCCGAGCCGGTGCTGCGCCACCGGATGGCGCTGAATTTCTCGGCCAGGGCCGATGGCGTGAAGCTCGCGGATGTGATCGGCGCGCTGAAGGCCAGCCTTGGCTGAGCCGTCGCCTCGCGGGCCTGCCCCGCCGCTGAACCCGCTCGCCGCCGAGGCGCTGGGCGGCCGCCTGCCGCCGCTGGTGGTGGCGGCCGAGCGCGTGGCGGCCACGGTGATGCAGGGCGTGCACGGCC
Organism: Teichococcus aestuarii; assembly: GCF_042651065.1. Classification (NCBI taxonomy): domain Bacteria; kingdom Pseudomonadati; phylum Pseudomonadota; class Alphaproteobacteria; order Acetobacterales; family Roseomonadaceae; genus Roseomonas; species Teichococcus aestuarii. Next base: position 1,150 of record NZ_JBHSCH010000072.1, on the reverse strand, counting down.
GCCGCCGCGCCGGCCAGGGCGATGCCTTCTGGCAGTTCCGCCCCTATCTGGCCGGCGACGCGGTGGGCCGCATCGACTGGCGGCAGAGCGCCAAGTCCGACCGCCTCTTCGTGCGGGAAACTGAGTGGGAGGCGGCGCAGAGCGTTGCGCTGTGGCGCGACGCCGCCCCCGGCATGGCCTGGCGCGGCGGCCGCGACCGCCCCGAGAAGCGCGAGCGCGCCGAGCTGCTGCTGCTGGCGCTGGGCGCGGTGCTGCTGGCGGGCGGCGAGCGGGTGCGGCTGCTGGGCGCCCGCCGCGCCTTCGCCGGACGCGGCGCCCTGGCCTCGGTGGCCGACACCCTCTCCCGCCACGCGCCGCCTGCCGCCGACGAGGCGCTGCCCCGCCACGCCCGCGCCGTGCTGTTCGGCGATTTCCTGGCGCCGCTGGAGGAGATCCGGGCGGCGGTGGCGGCGCTGGCCGGGCGCGGCGTGCGCGGCCATCTGCTGCAGGTGCTGGACCCGGCGGAGGAGACGCTGCCCTATGCCGGGCGGGTGCGCTTCGAAGGCGTGGCGGCCACGGAAACCCCGCTGCTGTTACCGCGCGTTGAGGGTGTGCGTGAATTGTATGCCGAGCGGCTGGCGGCGCACCGGGCGGGTCTCGCCGCCATCGCCGGCGCCGCGGGCTGGTCCTTCGCCACCCACCGCACCGACACGCCGCCGGAGGCGGCCCTGCTGGCGCTGTGGCAGGCCCTGGCGCCTGGCTAGTTCCTGAGACGGCCCATCCAGAAGGAGAGGCTCGCGCGTGCTGTCCCTCGGTCCGATCGGCTTCGTCGCCCCCTGGCTGCTGCTGGCGCTGCCGGCCCTGCCGCTGATCTGGTGGCTGCTGCGCGTCACGCCGCCGGCGCCGCGCCGGCAGGCCTTCCCGGCGCTGCGCCTGCTGCGCGACCTGCCGGCGCCGGAGGAGACGCCCGCCCGCACGCCCTGGTGGCTGCTGCTGCTGCGCCTGGCCGCGGCGGCGCTGATCGTGCTCGGCCTCTCCCGCCCCGTCTGGGGGCCGGGCGCCGCCGCGCAGGGCGATGGGCCGCTGCTGCTGGTGGTCGATGATGGTTGGCCCAGCGCCGCCGACTGGCCGGCCCGCGCCGCCGCCGCCCAGGCCGCGCTGGCCGCCGCCG
>NZ_JBHSCH010000071.1:0-22019 GCF_042651065.1 Teichococcus aestuarii | reverse complement strand
TGCGCTTGGCTCCATCATAGCCCGCCCGCTCGCCGCTTTCCGGCAAGGAGCGTAGCGTGCGGCTGTTCAGGATGGCAGCGCTGGCTGCGCCTTTCGCCCAGCGGCCAGGCGCAGCACCGTCCGCAGATCCTCGGCCAGGGCTTCGAAGCAGCCTGCCGCCAGCCAGTGCTGTGCCTGCTGACAGACTGCCGCCCAAGGCGGCAGGTCGTTCGGCATCCAGCGCCGGGGTGCGCCGGTCTTGATCACGTAGCGCAGGCCGTTGAACGCTTCGCGCAGGCTGTGCTCGTGCTGCCCGGCGACCTCGGGCCGCAGCGTCAGGCAGGGCGCGACCAGCGCCCGTTCGTCGTCGGAAACGTCAGAGGGCTGGGGCTTGCGGGCACTCATGCCCCGCAGCCTGATCGTGACCCACCCGCAGGTCCATAACAGCCTCTAGAAGGCTCAGATAGAGTAGAAATCCATAAAAGAGGAAATATATAACCTCAAAAGCTCAAACGAATATTAGAAATTTTTGCCGCGATAGCCTCGTCATGGGTCACGAGAAGCACAGCCAGGCGCTTTTCCTCGGCAAGTTCGTCGAGCAGCTGGATGACCCGCTGCTGTGCCAAGGGATCGAGGCGTGAACTTGGCTCGTCCGCAAAAAGAAAGAGAGGGCGGAGGAAAAGCGAGCGCGCTAGCGACAAGCGCTGCAGTTCGCCGCCGGATAGTTGTCCCGGAAGCCGCTCGAGCAGGCTTCCTGCCAAGCCAAGCCGGTCAAGGATGGGCAAGAGGCTGCCCAGGGAGATTTCGTGCAGCTTTGCAAGATCGGTATAGCCCCGTCCCACCGGCAGATGCGGCGCGAAGGAACTGGGCGGGTCCTGATAGAGCTTCTGGAAGCGGTGTCGCGCAACGCCGGGTTGATGCCATACCTTGCCATGGTCGGGGCGGCACAAGCCCAGCAGGATGTTACCCAGTGTCGACTTCCCACAACCGCTTGCGCCGGTGACGGAGACGATCTCGCCAGCAGGCACCTCGAGATCCAACCCGGCGAACAAAGTCCGTTCCTCGTAGGTCTTGGCAAGCCCTCTGCCCACCACCACCGGGCTACCTCCCGAACTCGCCCGGGGCCGGTCCGGCCAATTGGCCGGCAAGGCGCCGATCAGCGCGCGCGTGTAGTCGTGCGAGGGTGCCGTCAGGATACGGGAGACCGGCCCCTGCTCCAGAAGCCTGCCTTCGAGCAGCACCGCCGCCTCGCCGCCGAGCCGCTCGGCCAGCGCGAGGTCGTGCGTGACCACGATGGTGGTCTGGCCCTGAGCCGAGGCTGACTGAAGGCCTCTGGCCACCTCCTCCACCCGATCGGCGTCCAATCCCTTGGTTGGCTCGTCCGCCAGGAAAAGTCCGCCCTCTCCCACCTGGGCCGTGGCGAGTGCCACGCGCTGGCACATGCCGCCCGAGAGCTGGTGCGGGTAGCGCCGGCCGCTGGCGCCATCGAGGCCGAACGCCGCCAGCCCCGCCAGCGCCAGACGCCGCGCCGCCCCCAAGCCCTTCCTGCGGACATACCGATGCACCTCGCTCACCTGCTCCACCGCGCGCATCGAGGGGTCGAGCGCCAGCCAGGGCTCCTGCGGAAGCAGGCAGAGCTCCCGCCCCCAAAGGGCGCGGCGCTGGCGCTGCGGCAGCGCCAGCAGGTCCGTATCGCCCCAGAAGGCCCGGCCGCTGGCCTGCAGCTCCTCCGGCAGCGTGCCCATCAGCGCGTGCAGCACCAACGACTTGCCCGAGCCGCTCTCGCCCAGCAGGGTGAAGGTGCCGCCCGGCTGCACCGCGAAGGACACCTCCTGCACGATGGGTCCGCCGGCGCCCCGGACCGCCAGCCGCTCGACGCGCAGCCCCCGGGTCACCGTGAACCGCGCCCGGCCAGCAGGTGGAGGGACAGCACGGTCAGTGCCACCATCGCGGTGGGGAGCAGCGCGTGCCACGGCGCCTCGGCGTAGTACGGGAGCAGCTCGATCGTCATGGTGCCCCATTCGGCCACGGGCGGGCGGAGGCCGATGCCGATCACCGACAGGGCGGAGATGGTGAAGATGGCCGTGCCCAAGTTGAACGCCATCAGCGTGCTCAGCACCGGTGCCAGCGGCGGCAACAGCAGGTGCCGCGCCACGTAGAGGCGCGAGAAGCCGTTCAGCCGCGCCGCCTCGACATGCGGCCGCCGCAGCTCGAAGGCGGCGACCGAGCGGGTGACGCGGAAATACTCGACCCACTGGTAGCTCGCCAGGCCGAGATAGATGAACACGAAATTCCCCGGCCCCAGGCTGGCGAACAGCAGCACCAGCAGCACGCTGGGCAGCGCCATGACCCCGTCGGCCAGCAGCGAGAGGGCGCGGTCGGCCAGGCGGCCGCCCGCGGCGGCCAGCAGGCCGAGCAGTACGCCCGTCACGGCGGCGCCGGCGACCGTCGCAAGCGCCAGCGACAACGACAGGCGGGAGGCTGCGGCGAGCCGGGCCAGCATGCTGCGGCCGAGCTGGTCCGTGCCCAGCGGATCGCTGCCCCCGAAGGGCGCCAGGATATTGAAGAGGTTCTGCCGGTTCGGATCAGCCGCGATCAGCCAGGGGCCGAGAAGTGCGAAACCCGCGATGGCGGCGAGCAGAACCGCCCCAACCCAGCGGCCGGCACCCATGCGGCGGAGCACCGGCCGCCTCATCGGGCGCTCCGCGCCCGCGGGTCCAGCCAGTGGCAGACCAGATCGACCATTGTGTTCACAACCACGAAGATCAGGCCAAGCGCCAGGGCTGTGCCCTGGATCATCGGCACGTCGCTGGAGAAAACGGCGCGCACGATCGCCTGGCCGATGCCGGGAAAAGCGAACAGCGTTTCCACCACCACCACGCCCTCGATCAGCACCATGGTCTGCTGGCCCAGCACCGCCACCACGGGGATCAGCGCGTTGCGCAGCCCGTGCCGCCACACCACCAGCCACTCCGGCAGGCCCTTCTGCCGGCCGTAGCGGAAATAGGCGGTGCGTTCCGTCCGGGCCAGGCTGTCACGCATCACGCGGGAGGTGACGGCCGCCATGCCAAGGCTGAGGACGGCCGCCGGCAGCACCAGGGAGGACCAGCCGGAAAAGCCGGCGGAGGGAAACCAGCCCAGCCGCACCGCGAAGATCGCGGTGGCCACGATGCAGAGCGCATAGGTCGGCACAGTGCGGCACAGCGTGGCCACGCCCAGGGACAGCCTGTCGAACCATCCGCCCGGCGACAGGCCGGCAAGGATGCCGACCGGCAGCGCCAGCGCCACGGTCATCGCCAGGGCCAGCCCGGCCAGGGCGAGGGAACGCCCGAGCTGCTCGCCCACCTCCACCAGAACCGGGCGGTTGCTGACCAGGGAGCGGCCGAAATCGAGCGCGGCGACCTGCCGCAGCCAATCCAGCAGGCGCAGTGGCCAGGGCCGGTCGAGCCCCAGCGTGCCCCGCACCGCGTCGGCGAGTTGCATGGACATCAGGTCCGCGCTGTAACGCGAGGCCGCCACGCGGAAAGCCACGTCGCCCGGCAGGAGCTGCATCAACAGAAAGCTGAAGCAGCCGACGCACAGCGCCGCGGCAACCGCCTGCAACGCCCGCGCGGCCAGCAGCCGGGCGACGAACATCCCGGAACTCCTATCGGGCGGGGCGGATGTCGCGCAGCCCGTAGCTGAGCTCGTAGGGATCGAAGCGCACGTCGGTGACGCGCTGGCTCACCGCGAAATTGTAGTCCAGCCAGGAGAGCGGGATGACCGGCAGCTCCTCCTGCAGGATCCGCGTGACGAGGCGGCGCGGCGCCTCGCGCTCCGCCGGCTCGAAGGTCGTGCTCGGCTTGCGGAAGGCGTCGAGCAGGGCCGGGGAGGACCAGCCCATCGCGCCCCAGACGCCGCCCTTCGGGCCGAAATCCTCCTGCAGCACACCGAGCGGCTCGGGCACCAGCGCGTAGTTACGCGCGGCGAGCGCCAGTTGCAGCGAGCCATCGGCGTGTGCCGCCGGAATTTCGGCGCCGCCGACCGCCTGGACATCCACCTCGATGCCGACCTCGCGCAGCTGCGCCTGGATTGCGGTGGCCATGATGGGCAGCTCGGGGAACACGGTCACCGTGCGCAGGCTGAGCCGGAAGCGGCGGCCGTCGCGGACGAGGATGCCGTCGGCTCCGGGGCGCCAGCCCAGCTCCGCCAGCAGCCGGCGGGCCTCGGCGGGGTCGTGCGCCAGAGGCGGCAGGCTCGGGTCATGCCAACCGGCCAGCACCGGCGGCAGGAGCTGCGTGGCGGCGGCCGCGGGGTTGCGCAGAATGCCGGCGGCCATGCCGGCGCGATCGACCGCCAGGCTGAGGGCACGCCGCGCCCGCGGGTCGGAGAGCAGCGGGTCGCCGGAATTGACCAGCATGATCCGCGTGCGCGGCACCGGCTCGGAACGCAGCGCGATCCGGGGATTGCCGGCGAGGCGGCGCATGGCGGTGGGCGGCAGGGTGAAGGCCAGGTCCGCCTCGCCGCTTTCCGCCATGGTGGCGCGGCTCTCCCCTTGCGCCACTGAGAGATAGGAGGCGCGCGTGAAGGCGGGCGCCGGCCCGCTCCAGGAGGGCGAACGCTCCGTCTCCAGGCTGAGCGGCGGCGCGAGGCGGCTTACGCGGTAGGGGCCGGTTGCCACGATGCGGGTGACATTGCCGGCCGCATCCAGCGATGAGGGAGCGAGGATGATGGAGGAGTAGTTGGCCAGGAAGGCCGGCAGCGGCGCGAAAGGCTCGCGCGTGCGGATGACGACCGTGCCATCCTCGGCGGAGATCGAGTCCAGTGCGACCTGGTTCAGCACGCCGCCCTTGCCGCGCGAGCGCTCCAGGCTGGTCACGACGGCCTCGGCGGTCACAGGCGTCTCGTCATGAAAGCGGGCCTTGTCGCGCAGCGTGAAGCGCCAGACCTTGCGGTCGTCCGACAGGGTCCAGCCTTGCGCCAGGGCAGGCACGGCCTGGCCCTGCCGGTCGAAGCTGACCAGGGTCTCGGCCACGTCCATCCGCAGGAAGATGTGCCCGGCCTGGGCAGGCTCGAGGCCGAGGATCTCAAAGGGAGCGACCACGCGCAGAGGCCGTTCCTGCGCAGCCGCGGCGGTGGTCAGGAGCAGCATGCAAAGGGCTGCACGCAGGAAGAGGCGCAACGGAAGCTCCATGGTTCTGGCCTTGGCGCAGAAAATGCGGATGCAACTTAATGTCAACGTCTGACAGGAGCTTAAATGTCTGATGCCCCGAAATGCACCTGAGAGGCATCAATCGATACGGGGTGGAAATTCACCATATGCCGTTGATTCCTAAGGTGATTTATCGGGCCTGTGCAGCAGGAGACCAGCCGCCTGGAAATGCTCCTGGGGTGCGGAACACTCTCTCAGCCTTGCGTGGGAGCGCGGAGCCGCTTCACGGTGCCCCGCATGACCTCCATGCCCCAACCCGCCATGAGGCCCAGGGCCGGGTTGAACAGTGCCGTCGCCACAGCCGTGACGCCGATCACGGGCCAGCAATCCGGACGGGCATCGAAGAGGCGCCGCGACAGGGCGAGGTCGGTTCCTGCGACCAGCAGCAGCGCCCCGACGGCACTCAGGGGGATGGTTGCGAACAGGGCGGCAGCGCTGCCCGCGAAGCCGAGCGCCAGGACCAGCAGGACCGCCCCGAAGAGAACCGGCGCCAGCCCCGTGCGGGCTCCGAAGCGGTGTTGCGCGGTGATGCCCCCGGCTCCGTGGCACATCGGCATGGCGCCGAAAGGGGCGAGCAGGAGGTTCATGGCCCCAGACGTCAGGGCGAGGTTGCGCACCGTCGCGCGGTTGGCCCGGTCCGGGTAGAGATCGCGGCAGATGGCGGCGGTGACGATGACGGCATTCGTCAGAGTGAGCGGCATCTGCGGAAGGGCCGCCATCTCTACGGCCTGCCAGACCACGCTCCAGCTCTCCGGCAGCACCAGGCGGGGCAGGTGCAGGCTGAACCCGGCGACCTCCGGGGTAGGGGTGAGGCCGGTGGAGAGGCCCACCGCGACGGCTGCTATCAGGACAAGGGGTGCCACCGGCGCCTGCGGCCAGAGGCGCGGCACACCGAACAGCAAGGCAAGGGCCGGAAACCCGATCCAGGGCGTCTGGAGCACCATCGTCAGGCCCAGCCAGCCCATCATCAGCCCGAGGCCGAGCTGCAGTCCGGCGGTCACCGACTGCGGGATGAGCCGTGCCACCCGGCCGATGAGGCCGGTCGCACCGAGGAGCAGCAGGACGGCGCCGATGACGAGCCCGGCGGCGGCCGTGGCCTCGAGATTGAGCTGCCCCGTCAGCAGGACGGCGGAGACCGCCTTCATGGGCTGGACGGCCATGGGGAGGCCGTAGAACAATCCGGCCGCGACAAAGGACACGCCGAAGCCGAAGAGGACCCCCGCCGGAGCGAGCCCCGCCACGGTCATGGCACCGATCACATGCGGCACGAAGGTGCCGAGATCGCCGCAGGCGCCCGCACACTCGCGCATCAGGCTGCGTTGCGGCCGTATGTCTGCCTGGCGGTCGGTCATGGTCACTTGTAGCCCACGTTGCAGCATGGGTGGCAAGGCTGCGCTGTGCAGGCGGCTAGCATGTGGTTCCAGGAATCAGAGTGCCCGAAAAAATTGCACCCTGGGCGGACCAGTTCAGCGGGTCAGGGCCACCAGCCTCGCCCGGCTCATCAGCTTGCTCAGCTCCCGCAGCCAGAGCACCGAGCTTGCGGCGGCCACGCAGACCAGCCAGTCGCTCAGGCTCAGCGGCACGGTGGAGAAGGCCTGCTGGAGGAAGGGCAGGTGGACCACCGCGACATGGAGCATCAGCGAGAAGAGGATGGCGGCCCAGAGCCAGGGATTGACGAAGAGGCCGCGGAAGGCGCTTTCCTCGTCGGACCGCGCGTTCAGGACGTTGAAGAGCTGGAACAGGGTCAGCGTCGTGAAAGCCATGGTCTGCGCGTAGGGCAGGTCGCCTGAGCCCGCGATCATCCCGCCCGGGAGCGATGCGTCGAGCACAAGCAGCGTCCCCGCCGCCATGATGGCGCCGACGAAGACGATGCCGGCCCACATGCGGGGGGTGACGACGCCCTCGCCGCGGGGACGGGGCGGCCGGGACATGGCGCCCGCATCGGCCGGATCCATGCCGAGCGCCAGGGCGGGCGCGCCATCCGTGACGAGGTTGATCCACAGGATCTGTGTCGCCAGCAGCGGCAGCGCCACGGCGCCGCCCGCCGTGGATGCCAGGCCGATGTGATCGGCCAGCACCACGCCGAAGAACATCGTCGCCACCTCGCCGATATTCGACGACAGCAGGTAGCGGAGGAACTTGCGGATGTTGGCGAAGATGGCGCGGCCTTCCTCCACGGCGGCGACGATCGTGGCGAAGTTGTCGTCGGCCAGCACGATATCTGCCGCCTCCTTCGAGACATCCGTGCCGGTGATGCCCATGGCCACGCCGATATCGGCGGCCTTCAGCGCCGGCGCGTCGTTCACGCCATCCCCGGTCATCGCCATGGTCGCGCCATGGCGCTGGAGCGTGCGGACGATGCGCAGCTTGTGCTCCGGATTGACCCGCGCATAGACCGAGACCTGGCGGACGGTGCGGCTCAGCGCGTCATCCGGCATCGCCTGCAGCTCCGTCCCCGTCACCACGCCCGCGTCATGGGCGATGCCCAGCTCGCGGGCGATCGCCGCCGCCGTGCCGGGGTGGTCGCCGGTGATCATGATGGGGCGGATGCCGGCACCGCGGGCCCGCGCCACGGCCAGCTTCGCCTCCTCGCGCGGCGGGTCGATCATGCCGATCAGCCCGAGGAAGACGAGCCCTTGCTCGAGCTCCTCGCCCAGAAGCTCCCGGGCGGTGCCGTCCTGCGGCAGGGAGCGGAAGGCGACGCCAAGGGTCCGCAGGGCCTGGCCGGCGAGCGCCTCGTTGGCGCACAGGATGCTGGCCCGGCGCTCGGCGCTCAGCGGCTGCGCCTCCTCGCCCACCAGCTCGTGCGTGCAGCGCTCCAGCAGCACGTCCGGCGCGCCCTTGGTGAAGGCGGTCAGGCGGCCCTGGCGCCGGGCATCCCGGTGCAGGGTGCTCATGAGCTTGCGCTCGGACGAGAAGGGCACTTCCCCGATGCGGGGGAAGCGCGCCTCCAGCGCCCCGCTGTCCAGCCCCGCCTTGCGCGCGGTGACGATCAGCGCACCCTCGGTCGGGTCTCCCTGCACCGTCCAGCGCCCGTCCTCCGCCTCCTGCAGCACGGCGTTGTTGGCGCGCTCGGCCGCCGACAGGGTGCGCAGCAGTTCCGTCCGCAGGCCACCCTCGACGGCACCGCCCTCTACGCCCCGCACCCCGCCCACGGGCGCGTAGCCGGCCCCCTCCACCTCCACGCTGCCGCTCGCGGTGACGACGCGGCGCACCGTCATCTCGTTGCGTGTCAGCGTGCCGGTCTTGTCGGAGGCGATGACATCGGCCGAGCCCAGCGTCTCCACCGCGGCGAGGTGGCGGACGATGGCCTTGCGCCGGGCCATGCGCTGCACGCCGACGGAGAGCACGGCCGTGACCACCGCCGGCAGCCCTTCCGGCACCGCCGCGACGGCCAGGGCGACGCCGAGGATCAGCACGTCGAAGATGGCCCGCGCGCCACGCACATCCTCCACCAGGAGGATGGTGCCCACCATCACCACGGCGATGGCGATGACGATCGTCCCGAGCATGCGGCCGACGCGGTCCAGCTCCCGCTGCAGCGGCGTCCTCTCCTCCGGTGCCGATTTCAGCATGCCGGCGATGCGGCCCATCTCCGTCCGCATGCCGGTCGCCGTGACCACCGCGCGGCCATGGCCGTAGGCGGCGGCCGTGCCGCTGAAGAGCATGTTGGCCCGGTCACCCGGGCCGGCCTCCACCGCCAGGGCCTCGGCCTGCTTCGGGACAGGCAGGCTCTCGCCCGTCAGCGCGGCCTCGGCGGTCTGCAGGGCGGCGGAATGGACGATCCGGGCATCCGCCGGGATGGTATCGCCTTCCTCGACCAGGATGAGGTCGCCGGGCACCAGCTCGGCCGCAGGTATGCTCCGCTGCGCGCCGTCTCGGACCACCCTGGCCTGGGCGGCCGACATCTGGCGCAGCGCGGCCACCGCCTGCTCGGCCCGCGCCCGCTGGAAATAGCCCATGGCGGCGTTGAGCAGCACCACGGCCAGGATCGCCATGGCCTCGTAGGGCAGCGCCGCGTCGCGCTCAATTAGCCAGAGCGTGGCAGAGACGAGGGCGGCGGCCAGCAGCAGGATGACCAGCATGTCCTGGAACTGGGCGAGGAGCTTGCGCCAAGCCGGGACCGGCTTCTCGCCGGCCAGCTCGTTGCGGCCATGCCGGGCCAGCCGCCGCTGCGCCTCCGCCTCTGAGAGGCCCCGCTGCGGATCCGTGCCGAGGCCCGCCAGAACCTCGGCTGCCGCCTGCCGGTAGGGCTGGACCCCGTCCTGCTGCGCGTCCATGCCGGTCATGCTCCTTGCCCGCTCCCGGTTGCTCGGGCAGCACGGTGGTCCGTGGTTGCTTTATGCCCGGCTATCCAGGGCCTTGGGTGGGAGCGCCCCGAGCCCGGCCCGGATCGCCTCACACAGCACCCCGGCGCTGTGCCGCAGCGCCGCTTCCTCCGCTCTGTCGAGTGGCGGCAGGAATGGCTCCGAGGCCCCCTGGGCGGAAAGCACATGGGGCAACGAAACGCAGGTCTCCTCCACCCCCAACAACTCCTCCATGAAGGTGGAGACGCTGAAGACCACATGCTCGTCGTTCACGATGGCCCGAGTGAGCCGCGCGATGCAGCCGCCGATGCCGAAATTCGAGACGCCCTTGCCTTCCTTGATCCGGTAGGCGGAGGTCCTGACCTCCTTTGTCATGGCTTCCCGTAACTCAAGCGGCAGAGGGTGGCCCAGCTTCGCGGCGAAATCGACTAGCGGCATGCCGGCGATCTGCGCGCCACTCCAGTGCAGCACCTCGGAATCGCCGTGCTCGCCCAGGACATTGGCATGGATCGAACTGGGCGAGACACCCAGATGCCGCGCCAGGCGGTCGCGGAAGCGGGCGGAATCCAGAGCGCAGCCGGTGCCGATGGCGCGGCCGCGCGGTAGGCCGAAGTGCCGCACTGCCACGGCCGGCATTACATCCACCGGATTGGTGGCGAAGAGCAGCACCGTATCCGGCACCACCGCCAGCACCCGTTCCAGCACTGAGGCCACGACACCGACATTCGCCGCCAGCAGGTCCAGCCGGGTCTGGCCGGGCTTCAAGCTGGTGCCGGCCGTCACCACAACAACCTGCGCTCCTGCGAGATCGGCGTAATCCCCGGCCGCCCGGATGAGGGCCGGGCTGCCGAAGGCAGCGGCATGGGCGATATCCGCGGCCTCCGACCTCGCCCGTGTCTGGTCCATGTCCAGCAGCACAATCTCGCTGACACCTGGCACATTCGCCAGGAGGTAGCCGGCGGCGGCGCCAACCAGCCCGGCGCCGATGATTCCGACCTTACCTTGCATCACAGAACTCCCATCATCGGCCAGATGGTTGCGGAGAACAGGACGAGAAGCGCCAGCCCCGCCAGCGTAATCAGGATCCCGACTTTCGCAAATTGCAGCGTCGAAAAGGCGCCTGTCGCATAGCAGAGCATATTCTGCGGCGCGTTGGTGGGCAGGATGAAGCCGAAGGACACCACCATGGCCTGGATCATCACGATGCCGAAGACGGTATCCTGCCCATAGGGCAGGGTCTGGGCGAAGGCGATCATGATCGGGATCAAGGTGCTTGCCAGCCCGGTGGCCGAGGCGAAGCCCAGGTGCAGCAGGATGCTGAAGAGGGAAAGCGCTCCTACCACCAGCGCGACCGGCATCGCATCCAGACCGAGCTGCCCCAGCGTCACGCCCGCCAGCCAGGAAGCGGCGCCGGTGCGGGAGAGCAGGATGCCGAGTGAGATGCCTGCGGCGAAGAGCACGATTGTGCCCCAGGGAACCTGCTTCTCGGCCTGAGACCAGGTCATGACGCCGATGCGCGGCATCAGCAGCAGCGCGATGCCCAGCTGGGTGGTCGTCGTGGTATCCAGCGGGTGCAGCACACCCTCGGTGGACCACATCACCAGCAGCAGCAGTGCCACCAGCATCAGCCGCCACTCGGCGGGCGTCACGGGGCCGAGCTGCGCGACCTCATCCGCCAGGCGCTGCTTCGCTTCCTCCACCGGCGGCACATGCGGCCGCAGCAGCACCAGGGCGACGACAAAGAGCACCGCACACATGGACAGGGTGAAGGGCAGAGCGGTGATGAACCATTCGCCCCAGGTCAAGGTGCGGCCGAAGGAGGCCTGCATGAAGTTCAGGCTGATCAGGTTCTGCGCCGCGCCGGTCTTGACCGCCATGTTGAAGATGGAGCAGGCCTGTGCCGTCACGATCATCAATGTCGCGCCCAGGCTGCTCGTCACGGGCAGGCCGAGGGCGGTGGTGATCCCAACCATGATCGGGATGACCGCGCCGACGCGTGCCGTGGCGGAGGGGATGAAGAGCGCCAGCACGAAGCCGACGATCATGGCACCCAGCGTCAGCCGCGCCGGGGAAATGCCGACGCGAGACATCACCAGCAGCGCCACGCGCCGGTCCAGCCCTGTCAGTTTCAGGGCCACCGCCAGAAACAGCGCCCCGGCCACGAGCAGCACTGCGGAGGAAGAAAAGCCGGAAAGCATCTGCCCCAGCGCATCCGCCGAGCTCATCGCCCTGCCGCCCTCCGCCAGGGGCTTGCCCATCAGGCCCAGCACCGCCATCCCGGTGAGCACGACCGCGCTGGCCGCCGGAGAAACGCATTCACTGATCCAGAGGATGATCACCAGGGCCAGTAGCCCCAATGCCACCTGCCCTGAGGCGCTCAGCCCCGTCGGCGTGGGCAGCATCAGCACCGCCAGATAAGCCAGCAGCGCAACGCCGAACCACATCAACTTGCGGTTCGATGTTGGTTCAGCAGGTGACATCAGGATCATAGGAATCTCCAGAGAATCAGAGGGTGCTGTCTCCAGGGCGTAGATGCAGCCGCCATAAGCTGCATGCACGGTCGGGCGGCAGATGGCGGTGGCTTCAGCAGCCATGCAGCGCAGCGGGCAAGCCGTAGCTCACTGATGGGATTGCGTAACAGGTAAATTCTCCTGCCGTCAGTACCGTCGTTCGCCCGCTCGGTGTCGCCTCAACCCTTGCCGGACCCGGGCACCCAGACCGTCTCTGCCAAGGGCAAGTGCAGCGCCGCCCGTATACCAAGCAAAATATTCTGCCGGCTTCAGGTGTTGTTCTCACTGCATTATGAAATTTTCTGTGGTCTGAAGAAATTCATTCTCCTGCAGGCTGTTATAGATCTGCCGCTGAAGGCCTGATTTTGCTGAATCTCCACGGCGGATCTTTGCGGGGGAAACCAAATAAGTTCAGTGCATTATTGTTGACCCATAACAGTCTCTAGGCGGATCGTAGCCCCACCCGGAAGTGGCTTTCTTCAGTGAGCCCTGCATCGGCGGCGCACCGTGTGGCTTTGTGCGGCATGTAGTCGAGGAGGCTCTTTTGAGCGGAAGCAAGACCGACACAGAATCAAAGATAAACCTCGTTTTCGAGGGACAGCCTCTGCTGGCGGAAGCCGGAGCATCCCTGCTGCAGGCCTGGATGGCGGCCGGCCAGCCACTGACGGAGAATGTCGGCTGCATGGGCCAGGGCGTCTGTGGCGCCTGCCGTGTCCTGGTGCGGCGGCAGGGCGAGCGCTTGGCCGGTACCGCACTGGCCTGCGAGACGCAGGCAGAGGAGGGGATGCAGGTCTCCTTTTTGGATCACTTCCCGGCACGGCGCCCGCACGCCTACGATCTCCACGCGCTAACCGATAGCTGGACGGCGCTAGACCAGATCGATGCCGTCTTCCCAGAGGCCAAGAACTGCCGCCATTGCAGTGGCTGCGACCGGGCCTGCCCCAAGGGCATCGAGGTGCAGCGCATGGTGAACCTCTCCGCGGCAGGCGAGGCCTTCACCGCGGCGGCACTCTTCGATCAATGCGTGATGTGCAACCTCTGTGTCGCCGCCTGTCCCGAGCATATCGACCCGGCGCATCTAGGCCAGTTCGTGCGGCGCATGGCTGCCTCGCTCACGCTGCGTCCCGCCGACCTGATCCGCCGGTTGCGCGAGATCGAGCAGGGGCGGCAGCCCATCGACCCGGATGCGCACGGCGCCAATCCGCCGGTGCAGTCATGAGCGGCGGCATCCCCCATGCCGAGGCCCTGGCTGCCTGGCGCGCCAGGATGCCAGCCCCGGCGCGGGCCCTGGCCTTGCCGGTACCCGAGCTGCTGGACTGCTTTCATCCCGATCACCGACCCGGCGCCATTGTGCCGCTCCGTGTCGGTGCCAGCGCCGGCTTGCCCTGCCGGGTGGAACTGGCCGCGCTGCTGCAATCCGACTCGCTGGTCGAGGATGTGGACATCGCCGGAGCACCCTTGCTGGACGCGGATGTGCTGGTGATCGGCGGCGGCGGCGCGGGCTGTGTCGCCGCGCTCACCGCGGCACGGGCCGGGGCCCGGGTGATCCTGGCCACCAAGCTGCGCCTGGGCGACAGCAACACGGTGATGGCCGAGGGCGGAATCCAGGCCGCCATCGGGGATGAGGACAGCCTGCAGCGCCACTTCGAGGACACGCTGCGCGCCGGTCATTTCATGGCCGACAAGGCGTTGGTGGCGGCGCTGGCTTCCGACGGCCCGGGCGTGATCCGCTGGCTGATCCAGGAGGGCATGAGCTTCGACCTCGCCGAGGGCAGCGAGCGCATGGGCGGCAGCCTGCTGCGCCGGAAGCCGGGCGGCGCCACGGCCGCGCGGCTGCTCTCCTACCGCGACTTCACCGGCCTCGAGATGATGCGGGCGCTGCGCGAGGCCGTACTGCTGCAACCAGGCATCACCCTGCTGGACCGCCACCCAGCGCTGGAACTGCTGACCGACGACCGCGGACGCTGCGCCGGTGCCGCGTTGCACGACCTCGCCCAGGGCCGCACAGTGCTGGCCCGGGCCGGCGCCACGGTGCTGGCCACGGGTGGCGCCGGGCGGCTGCATATCGCCGGTTTTCCTACCTCCAACCACTATGGCGCCACGGCGGATGGGGTGGTGCTGGCCTATCGCCTCGGTGCCGCGCTGCGTGAGGTGGACAGCTTCCAGTATCATCCCACTGGCATCGCCTGGCCGCCACATATGGAGGGGCAGCTGGTCAGCGAATCCGCCCGCGCCTCCGGCGCCGCCCTGGTCAACGGGCTGGGCGAGCGCTTCGTCGATGAGCTGAGCACGCGCGACGTGGTGGCCGCCGCCATCCTGCGGGAGATCGCCGAGGGGCGTGGCATTCTCCGCGGCGACCGTGCCGGCGTCTTCCTCGACACGCCGGGCCTGGAGCGGGAGAAGCCCGGCATTCTCGGCAGGAGCCTGACGACGCTCGCCCACCTGGCGCAGCGCGCCGGCTTCGACGCGGCGGCTGAACCCTTCCTGATCCACCCGACGCTGCATTACCAGAATGGCGGCGTCGCCATCGACCCGGATGGCTGGAGCGGCGTGCCCGGCCTGCTCTGCGCCGGCGAGGTGACAGGCGGGCTGCATGGCCGTAACCGCATGATGGGCAATGCCCTGCTGGAACTGGTGGCCTTCGGCCGCCGAGCCGGGCACGCCGCTGCCACCGATGCGCGGGTAGAGCGCCCGCGCAACATTGGGCTGAACCATCTGGCGGACTGGCGCCGCGCCCTGATCGCCCAGGACCTGCCGTTAACCCTCAAGGCACCGATGATCTTTCCACCTTATGGAAATTTCAACATGGCCACCGAGCGGGGGAAGGCGGCATGAAGGTCCTGACCGACGAGCGCATCTGCGTCGGCGCCGATCTCGCCGCCTGGATGGCGGCGGGCGCCGCCGCCGGGCTGGAGAACGCCCTGGCCGATCCTGCCGGCATCATCCCGACCATCGAGGCCGCCGGCCTGCGTGGCCTGGGCGGTGCGGGCTTTCCCACCCACCGCAAATGGTCCGCCGTGGCGGCACAGCCCGGCCCTGGCAAATGGGTGGTCTGCAACGGCAACGAGGACGAGCCGGGCACCTTCAAGGACCGCTTCCTGCTTTCCCGCACGCCGCATCAGGTGATCGAGGGAGCGCTGGTCGCGGCGCTGGCGGTGAAGGCCGCCAATGTCGTCCTCTACGTCAACCCGCGCGAGGCGGCCGCGGTACGGGTGCTGCGGGAGGCGGTGACGCAATGGGAGGCACATCCGCTCTTCGCACGGCTCTCCGAGGCGATCGGGGAGGAGCTGCATCTCCTCGTCATCACTGGCTCCGGCCTCTATGTCGGGGGCGAGGAGACGGCGGCGGTGGCCAGCGTCATGGGCGGCTTTCCCTTCCCTACGCTGAAGCCACCCTATCCGGCGGAAAAGGGCGTGAACAGCGCGCCGACGCTGGTGAACAATGTCGAAACCCTGGCCCATGCCGGGCAGATCCTGCGTCATGGGCCGGAATGGTATCGTGGCCTCGGCCTTGGCGGTGCACCCGGCACCAAGCTCTTCTCGCTCTCCGGCGACGTGCTGCGCCCAGGGCTGCACGAACTGCCTATGGGCACCTCGCTCCACAGCCTTGTTTTCGAGCAGGGCGGCGGCATGCTGGGCGGCAAGTCCTTCAAGGCGGTCTTCACCGGCGGCCCCTCCAACACCCTGCTGACGGCGGACGATCTCGATGTGCCGCTGGATTTCGAGAACCTGCGGAAGCGTGGCTCCCGCCTCGGCACAGGGGCGATGATCGTGGTGGGGGAAGGCACCAGCATCCTGCGCAAGACGGCGGAATACGTCGCCTTCTTCGCGGCCAATTCCTGTGGCCAGTGCCCGCCCTGCAAGATCGGCACGCACCAAGTATCGCGCATCCTGGAGCGGGTCGAGGCCGGGGCAGGGCGGCCCGGCGACCTGCAGGCGCTGGAGAACCTGGCAGAGCTTCTCCCAGGGAGTGGCCGCTGCGGGCTGGTGGATGGAGCGGCGACGGTACTGGCTTCATCCCTTAAGGCTTTCCGGGGAGAGTACGAGCGGGCGCTGAGGCGTGGCTGAGCATTGCAACCCGACATTGATCTCAGCCGATCCGGGAGGTGCCTGATCGCGGGACATCATCGGGAGCCGATGAGGCTGGCGATCATGAGTTGCAGCGCCGATCAAGTGCCTACAGCAGCGATTCCGACGATGCTCCACGATCAGGCAGCCAGAACACAGTAAAGCGACTTGCTGTTGTTGACCCACAGGCGGCAACATCAGCACAGAATTGGAGGCCTGGCTCACAGGCTTCAGGATTCTATTCGGTTTAGAAAGCTGTTCGAACCCCCGCAAAAAGGGTCGCGATGAGCATTCCATTGCCTGACCGACTGGACGACGGACCCAAGTTCAGATGGCGATGAGAGCGCGTCGCAAACGACTGCTTCTCATAGCTCTTGCCCTGCTCATCGCTGTTGCAGGCTCTTATGCCTGGAAGCAGCTCAGCGGCAGCGGCCTTCCGGAGGGATTCGCCAGCGGAAACGGGCGTATCGAGGCAACCGAGATTGATATCTCGACCAAGGCAGCGGGGCGGGTTCGGGACATCCTGGTCCGGGAAGGTGACTTCGTCGAGGTAGGGCAGGTACTTGCCCACATGGATACCGCGCAGCTCGAAGCCCGGAAACGCGAAGCCGAGGCTCAGCTTCGGCGCGCGAATATCGCCATTGGAACGGCGCAGAGCCTTGTGGCGCAGCGTGAGGCGGAGAAGATGGCAGCTGTTGCCGTTGTTGCACAGCGGCAGGCGGAGCTCGATGCTGCGGCCAAGCGGCTGGCGCGGTCCGAGCGACTGGCGACAAGCAGTACCGTCTCGATCCAAACGCTGGATGACAACCGCGCCGCCCACGAGGGAGCCCGGGCTGCGGTCGGCGCCGCTCGGGCGCAGCTGGCTGCCTCTGATGCGGCCATCAGCGCTGCCAGGGCACAGGTGGTCGATGCAGAGTCATCTGTCGATGCTGCGAAAGCAAGCATCGAGAGCATCGTGGCGGATATCAATGACAGCACCCTGATCGCGCCGCGGGCTGGACGTGTTCAGTATCGCATCGCCGAGCCTGGGGAGGTGCTCGCGGCCGGTGGCCGGGTGCTCAATCTCGTCGATCTGGGCGATGTCTACATGACCTTCTTCTTGCCAACCGGTGAGGCGGGGCGCGTTGAGATCGGGACGGAGGTTCGCCTTGTGCTGGATGCGGCGCCCCGGTACGTCATTCCCGCCAAGGCAAGCTTCGTGGCTGATGTCGCCCAGTTCACTCCAAAGACGGTGGAAACGGCTGAAGAGCGGCAGAAGCTGATGTTCCGCATCCGGGCGCAGATCGCGCCCGAACTGCTTGAACAGCATATTCGCCAGGTAAAGACCGGGCTGCCCGGCATGGCTTATGTCCGGCTCAACCCAGAGGTCGAATGGCCGGCAAGCCTGAGCGGCCCGTTGGTGCAATGACTGGCCCAGGATTTTTCGGCGAGGAACCTGATGGCCGCCCAGCCGTGGCGCGGATCAAGGCTGTCTCCCTGCGCTACGGCAAGACACTGGCCCTGGAAGGGATCAACCTGGACCTTCCAGCGGGCATCATGGTCGGGTTGATCGGGCCCGATGGCGTCGGCAAATCGAGTCTGCTGTCCCTGATCTCAGGCGCCCGCGCCGTTCAGCAGGGCCGGGTCGAAGTTCTGGGGGGCAACATCGCTGACAGGGCGCATCGGGAAAGCATCTATGCCCGGATCGCCTATATGCCGCAGGGTCTGGGCAGGAATCTCTACCCCACCCTGTCCGTCTTCGAGAATGTCGACTTCTTTGGCCGGCTGTTCGGTCATGACAGGCAGGAACGTGCAAGGCGGATTGCTGATCTGCTGCGCAGCACCGGCCTGTCTCCCTTTGCAAACCGGCCAGCTGGCAAGCTCTCCGGAGGCATGAAGCAGAAGCTTGGTCTCTGCTGCGCGCTCATTCATGACCCGGACCTGCTGATCCTGGACGAACCGACGACCGGCGTGGATCCTCTGTCGCGCCGGCAGTTCTGGGAACTGATCGACGATATCCGCCAGGACCGGCCCGGCATGAGCGTCATCGTCGCGACCGCCTATATGGAGGAGGCAGAGCGCTTCGACTGGCTGGTGGCAATGGATGCGGGCCAGGTGCTCGCGACCGGAACGCCCGAGGAGCTGCGCCGCCAGACCGGGGCGACAACTCTGGACGCGGCATTCATTGCGCTGCTGCCGGAAGAAGGGCGACGGGGGCACAAGGACGTTGTCATCCCGCCAAGGCGTGATGCGGAAGGCGAGGCCGCTATCGAGGCCGAGCATCTGACGATGCGGTTCGGCGATTTCACCGCGGTCGATGACGTAGTCTTCCGCATCGGCAAGGGAGAGATCTTCGGCTTCCTCGGTTCCAATGGCTGCGGCAAAACCACCACCATGAAGATGCTCACCGGCCTTCTGGTCCCCAGTGAAGGCCGAGCACGCCTCTTTGGTAAGGAGGTCGATCCCGGCGACATGGCGGTTCGCCGCCGCGTGGGCTATATGTCGCAAGCCTTCTCGCTCTACACCGAACTGACGGTGCGGCAGAATCTCGAGCTGCACGCCCGGCTCTTCAGCATGGAGCCAGCATCGATTCCTGCCCGGATCGAGGAGATGGTTTCCCGCTTCGGCCTTGGCGAAGTGCTGGACGCCTGGCCGGAATCCTTGCCCCTCGGTATACGTCAACGGCTTTCGCTCGCCGTGGCGATGGTCCATTCGCCGGAAATCCTGATCCTTGACGAGCCGACGTCCGGCGTGGATCCGATCGCGCGGGACAGCTTCTGGCGCATCCTTTCCGATCTGTCCCGCCAGGATCATGTCACGATCTTTGTCTCCACCCATTTCATGAACGAGGCGCAGCTCTGCGACCGCATCTCGCTCATGCACGCGGGAAAGGTGCTGATCAGCGAGAAGCCTGGCGTGATTATGGAGGCGCGCGGCGCGGCGACGCTGGAAGAAGCCTTCATCGGCTATCTGGAGGATGCAATCCGGGATCTTGCAGGCGGTGAACCCGTGGAGCCGGAAGCCATACCCGTCCAGGCCATCTCCCCAAGGCCGGCTCGATCTGCCCCGGTTGCCAGGTGGAACCGCTTTTTCGATCTGCGCCGGGTCTTCGCCTTTACGCAACGGGAATCCCTGGAGCTGCGGCGTGATCCCATCCGGGCGACCTTGGCACTTCTCGGCAGCGTGATTCTGATGTTCGTGATCGGCTATGGCATTAACATGGATGTCGGCAACCTGTCCTTCGCCGTGCTTGATCGTGACGATACGACGGTGAGCCGCGACTATACCCTGCAAATCGCCGGCTCTCGCTACTTCACCGAAAAACCGCCCATCGCCGATTACGCCGATCTTGACCGGCGGATGCGCAATGGCGAACTGAACCTGGCGATTGAGATTCCCCCGGGATTCGCTCGCGATGTATCCCGCGGCAGGGCCATCGAGATCGGGGCGTGGATCGACGGCGCGATGCCGGCTAGGGCGGAAACGGTGCGCGGCTATGTCCAGGGTATGCATCAGGACTGGCTGACCCAGAAGGCCCGGCAGAACTACGGTGATGCAGCCATCGCGGGCAGCTTCCAGCTGGCCGTCCGCTACCGCTACAATCCCGATATCCAGAGCATCGTGGCCATGGTGCCTGCTGTCATTCCGCTGCTTCTGATGATGATCCCTGCCATGCTGGCTGTTCTCAGCGTCGTTCGGGAGAAGGAGCTGGGCTCGATCATCAATTTCTACGTGACACCCGTCACGCGGCTGGAATTCTTGCTGGGTAAGCAGATCCCCTACATTGCCCTGGCGATGTTCAATTTTGTCATGCTGACCGCCTTCGCTATCTTTGTCTTCCGTGTTCCTTTCACCGGCAGCCTGCTCACCTTCACGGCCGCGGCCTTCCTCTACGTGACCGCTACGACCGGGATAGGGTTGGTGATCTCGGCCTTCATGAACAGCCAGATTGCGGCCATTTTCGGGACCGCCCTGCTAACCCTGATTCCCGCCGTGCAGTATTCAGGCATCATCGATCCCGTCTCATCCCTGCAGGGCGCTGGAGCGCTGATCGGCCGGATCTATCCCACGACCTATTTCGTGACGATATCGCGGGGGACCTTCTCCAAGGCACTGGATTTCGGAGATCTCTGGGCCAACTTCGTGCCGCTGCTGATCGCTATTCCTGTTCTGCTTCTGCTGGGTACCCTGCTTCTCAAGAAGCAGGCGGACTGACAGTGCGGGGCAGGAACATCCTACAGCTGGGCATCAAGGAACTGCGGGGCCTCGCCCGGGACCCGATGCTGCTGGTGCTGATCGTCTATGCCTTCACGCTCTCGATCTACACCGCTTCGAAGGCGATGCCGGAGACGTTGAATCAGGCGGCTATCGCTGTTGTGGACGAAGACCAGTCGCCGGTGTCCTCGCGGATCATCACCGCCTTCAATCCACCGTACTTCGCCGTGCCTCGCATCATCTCGCAGCCGGAGATGGATCGCCGCATGGATGCAGGTCTCGACACCTTCGCCTTGGACATTCCGCCCAACTTCCAGCGTGATCTCCTGGCTGGACACTCACCCACCATCCTGCTCAATATCGATGCCACGCGGATGACGCAGGCGTTTTCAGGCGGCGGCTACGTCCAGTCCATTACCACGAGCGAAGTTGCGGAGTTCCTGGCTGGCTATCGTGGCGGCGCCACAGTTCCGGTGGAGCTCGTTCTACGGTCACGGTTCAACCAGGAACTTAACAAGGGCTGGTTCGGCGCCATCACCAATGTCATCTCCTCTGTCACGATGCTGTCGATCATCCTGACCGGCGCGGCACTGATCCGGGAGCGGGAACATGGCACGATCGAGCATCTGCTGGTCATGCCCGTGACAGCCACCGAGATCATGCTCAGCAAGATCTGGTCCATGGGCCTTGTGGTGCTCATCGCCACAGCCTTTTCCATGGTCTTTGTCGTGCAAGGGCTTCTTGCGGTTCCTATCCACGGCTCCGTTGCACTATTCCTGGCGGGAGGAGCTCTGCAGCTCTTTGCAACGACGTCACTTGGAATCTTCCTTGCCACGGTGGCCGGATCGATGCCGCAGTTCGGCCTGCTGTTGATGCTGGTCTTGCTGCCGATGCAAGTACTGTCCGGCGGCACCTCACCACGTGAGAGCATGCCGGAGATCATCCAGACGATCATGCTGGCTGCCCCAAACACACATTTTGTCATGTTGGCGCAGGCTGTTCTGTTCCGAGGGGCGGGCCTGGATGTCGTATGGCCGCAGTTCCTTGCTATGTTGGCCATTGGCGCGACGCTCTTCGCCCTGTCCTTGAGGCGCTTTCGACAGTTTCTGCGCTGACAGCAGGCTCCCGACCGCATCTGAAGCAGGATTCATCCGGCCAAGCCGGCACAGAAGGACCGCGATGTGCGGTGGACGCTCAAGCGCGACAAAGCCAAACCCGAGCCCGAGGGCAATCAGCGCCAGGCCACCCAGATCGCCGTGCCCGATTTCGGGTACAAGAACCACATCGGCATCGACCGGCGGCACGGGCTGATCCGCCGCTGGACGGTCACTGCTGCGGCCCAGCATGGCAGCCGCAGCTTTGCTGGCCTGCTTGACCCCGACAACACCGCCAGTCGCGTCTGGGCGGACACAGCCTACTGCACCAAGCGCAATCCGGACGTGTTGGAGCGGCGCGGCTGGAGCGAGCGCATCCTGTTCCGCAGGCCGCCGAGACGCCCATTTTCCGAACAGCAGGCGAAGGCCAATGCGTCACGCGCCCGGATTCGCTCGGGCATCGAACACTGTTTGCTGCCCAGAAGCACCGTGTGGCGCTGTTCCTACGCACCATCGGCGTGGCTCAGCACCCGAACTGCGCTCATATGACTCCACACCCTTGCTGAAGAGCGGCACCGGCCGCGGTCGTGTCCCATCGCGTGGTGTAGGAGCGATGGTTCCGGCGGGTTGGGTAGCCGGGATCAGGCTGGCACGGCGGAGAGCCTGATGGGACCAGT
>NZ_JBHSCH010000070.1:0-22291 GCF_042651065.1 Teichococcus aestuarii | reverse complement strand
TGGCGCCGGCCTCGGCGGCCGCGGCGCGGGCCGCTTCCAGCCGCTGCGTCGCCGCCACCAGCACGCGCTCGCGCTCGCGCCACTGGGCCGGGCGCAGCAGGTTGCCGCGCAGCGTGTCCTTGGCGGCCTTGAGCTGGTCCAGCGCCTCGTAGAAGGGGCGCTGGGCCGATTTGCGGGTGGGGGCCAGCCGGTCCCGCGCCGCCACGACGCCCTGGCCGAGGCGCTGCGCCGGGCGCAGGCCTCCGGCCGCCACCAGCAGCGCCACGGCCAGCGCGCCGCCCGAGGCCAGCAGCCCGGCGCCGCCCGCCCGCAGCAGCGCCGTGTCCAGCGCGAAGAGGCGCTCCAGCAGGGGGCGGTCGGCGCCGCCGAGCAGGCCCGGCAGCAGGGTGGGGTCGAGCGGCGCCTCGTCCGGCCCCAGCAGCGGGCCGGCGCCCTTCCCCTTGCGGCGGAGGAAGGCGAAGCGCCGGCCATCCGGCGCCACGCCCTCGGCGGCGATCTGCATGCCGCCATAGCCGTGGCGGAAGCCCATCGGCGTCTGCATGCCGATGCCGAAGAGCAGGTCGCCGAAGGCGGCGCGCAGCACCGACTTGCCGGCGCCGTTCGGCGCCAGCACCAGGTTGACGCAGCCCGGCTCCGGGCTGAGGTCGAGCGCGGCCTCGGCGAAGGGGCCGTAGTTCCGCAGGGCGAGGCGGGTCAGGCGCATCCTGTCTCCGAGGCGTTGGTCCGGGGCGTTCCGTCTGCCGCGTTCAGTCTTCGGCCAGCCGGGCCAGCAGCAGGTCCCGCGCGCGGCCGAGCCATTCGGCGCCGAGCCGCCCCTCGGCCGCCTGCACCGCCGGATGGTCGGGGCCGAGCGCGTCGCGCAGGCCGGGGGCGCGCTGCAGGAGCTGCCCGGCATACTCGGCCAGATCGGGCGGCAGCGCCTCGGCCGGCAGGGTGGCGATGGTGTCGAGCAGCCGGCCCACCGCATCGGCGCGGGGCACGGGCGGCGTGGCGGGGCGGGTGCCGAGCCGCACCGCCTCGATCCAGAACGCCTCCTCCGGCGCCGCCTCCAGCGCGGCGGCGCGCATCCGCCCCAGCGTCTCGCCCCGGTCGCGCGCCAGGGCGGCATGGGCGGCGGTGGGGCCGGACAGCTCCAGCCGCAGCGCCAGCAGGCGTCCGTCGGCGGCGTCCACCGCCTCGCCCACGGCGCGCAGCACGCGGTTCAGCACGGCGTCGTCATCGGCCGCGCCGGTGCAGTCCACCGCCACGCGCTGCCAGCGCACCACGTCCAGCGTGCGGTGCTCGACGCCGGCCACACGCCCCTCCCGCACGGTGACGAGGCTGGCCCCCTTGGCGCCCGCCTCGTTGATGTGGCGGCCCTGCAGGTTGCCGGGGAAGACGATCCACGGGTCGCGCAACACCACCTCGCGCGTGTGGATGTGGCCGAGCGCCCAGTAGTCGTAGCCATGCCGGGCCAGCTGCTCGACGGTGCAGGGCGCGTAGGAGGCGTGGCCGGGCCGGCCGGTGGCCGCCGTGTGCAGCAGCGCCAGGTTGAACAGCCCCGGGCGCGGCGGCGGGTAGCCGAGGGCGATGTTCTCCGTCACGTCGCGGTTGGCGAAGCTCTGGCCGTGCAGCACCACGCCATGCTCCGCCAGCAGCACGCTCTCGGGGCGGCGGGTGGAGAGCAGGCTGGCGCCGTCCGGCAGGCGCAGGTCGCGGGTGATCTGGCTTTCCGCGTCGTGGTTGCCGCGGATGGCGACGACGCGGATGCCGGCGCGGGTCAGCCGCGCCAGGGCGGCGACCAGCGCCTGGCCGGTGCGGAAATCCGACCAGTCGCCATCGTAGAGGTCGCCGGCGACGACGACGAAATCCACCTGCTCGGCGATGGCGAGGTCCACCAGCGCGGACAACGCCTCGCGGCTGGCGCCGCGGATGCGGGCGGCCGGGGCGGACAGGTCGGCGTCGAGGCCGCGCAGCGGGCTGTCCAGGTGCAGGTCGGCGGCGTGCAGGAAGCGGAAGCTGGTCAAGGGCGCGACGACATCCTCATGGTCTCATGACTAGCACGCGGCCCCAGGCGCGCAAGCGAGGGGCAGATTTATGCGCGTGGCGCATGGATGGGCGAAACCGCGCATTTATCGGCCGGGGCGCGCGGCTCTATGGCTGGGGCAACCGCCCCGCCAAGGGGCTCCGGTTCGCCAGGAGGAGACGCGCATGACCCGACGCCGGCATTTGCTGAAGGCCACCCTGACCCTGCCGGCAGCAGCGCTGCTGCTGCGCGGCGGGCAGGCCGAGGCGGAGGCGCTGTATTCCATGCTGCGGCTGTTCATCCCCGCCAATCCCGGCGGCGGCTGGGACGGGCTGGGCCGCGCCATCGAGCAGGTGGTGCGCCGCGCCGGGCTGGCCGGGAACGTGCAGGTGGAGAATGTGGGCGGCGCCGGCGGCACGGTGGGCCTGCCCCGCTTTCTGGCGCAGTACCGCAACCGGCCCGAGGGGCTGATGGTGGCGGGCAGCGTGATGGTGGGCGCCTCCATCGCCAACAAGTCGCCCATGGGGGTGCTGGACGTAGCGCCGGTCGCGCGGCTGACCGAGGAGGTCAGCGTCATCGTCGTGCCGCCGGATTCCCCGATCCAGGACCTGCAGGGGCTGCTCGCGCGGCTGAAGGAGAATCCCGGCGCCGTCTCGGTCGCCGGCGGCTCGGCCGGCGGCACGGAGCACATCACGCTGGGGCTGATGCTGAAGGCGCTGGGCCGCTCGGCGCGGGAAGCCTCCTACGTGGCCTTCTCCGGCGGCGGACCGGCGCAGGCGGCGGTGCTGGGCGGGCAGGTGGTGGCGGCCATCTCCGGCATCTCGGAATTCGGCGAGCAGGTCCGCGCCGGGCGGCTGCGCGCCCTGGCCACCACCGGCGAGCGCCGCGCCGGCCCGGATGTGACGACGCTGAAGGAGGCGGGGCTGGACATCGCGATGCCGACCTGGCGCGGCGTCTTCGCCGCCCCGACGCTGAGCGCCGAGCAGAAGGCCGCCCTGGTGACGCTGATGGCGCGGATGCACGCCACGCCCGAATGGAAGGAGCTGCTGGCGCAGCGCGGCTGGGACGATGCCTGGCTGCCCGGCGACGAGTTCGGCGCCTTCCTCAAGCGGGAGGTGACGGACACGACGGAGGTGCTGAAGGAGATCGGCCTCGCCTGAGGGCGGCCGCGGGCCGGGGCCTCACGCCTCCGCCCGCGCCGCGATCCGGAGCTGCTCCGCCAGCGCCTCCGCCGCGCCGGTCAGGCCGCGCGCGCGCCGGTGGACGAGCGAGAGGGTGCGGCTGATGAGTGGCTCCCGCAGCGGCACGGCGCGCAGCCGGGCGGCCTCCGCCGCGCGCAGGGCGATGCGCGGAAGCACCGAGACGCCGAGACCGGCGCGGACGAGATGGAAGGCGCTCGCCATATGCAGCACCTCATAGGCCCAGCCCAGCCGCACGCCGTCCTGCGCCAGCGCATCCTGGATGAGGGCGCGGTGCACGCTGGTGCGCGCGGCCAGGATCAGCGGCAGCCCGGCCAGCTCACGCCAGGCGAGGCTCTCCCGCCGCGCCAGCGGATGGGCCTCGTCGCAGGCCAGCACGAAGGGGTCCTGCAGCAGCGGCTCCGCCACCAGCCCGGCATCCTGCAGGTCGGCGGCGATGGTGACGGCAAGCTCCGCCTCGCCCCGCGCCACGCTGCGCAGCGCCTCCTGCGCCGTCATGTCGAGGATGCGCACGCGCAGCCGCGGGTGGCTGCGGCGCAGCGCGGCCAGGGCGGGCGGCAGCAGCCCGGCCACCGCCGTCTGCAGGCAGGCCACCGTCACCGGGCCGCGCCCGCCGCCGGGGCCGGCGCCGGGGCTGACCAGATCCTCGATGCCGTCCAGCGCCGTCTCCATCCCGTCCAGCGCCTGGCGCAGCAGGGGCAGCACCTGCCGCCCCAGCGCCGAGGGCGCCACGTGCCGCGTGGTGCGCTCCAGCAGCGGCCCGCCCAGCAGCCCCTCCAGCCGCTGGATGCGGCGGCTGAGCGCGGGCTGCGACAGGTTCAGCCGCGCCGCGGCCAGGCTGAAGCTGCGCAGCTCCAGCACCGCCATCAGCGCGCGCAAATCCAGGATCTCGAAATTCATGCCCATGGCGCATGAATTAAGCCACCCCCGCAGGGAACGCCACGCATGACCCCGCCCCTCCCCCTCCTCCGGCCCGATGCCCTGGCCGATTTCGTCACCCGCCTCTACGAGGCCGCCGGCCTGCCGGCGCCGGATGCCCGGCTGGTGGCCGAGAGCCTCGTCACCGCCGACCTCTGGGGCCATTCCTCGCACGGGGTGATGCGCGCCCCCTGGTACATCGACCGGCTGCGCAGCGGCGTGATGCAGGCGGTGACGCAGCCGCGCTGGCTGGTCGATGCCGGCGCCATCGCGCTGATGGACGCCGCGGACGGGGTGGGCCAGGTGGTGGCGGCGCAGGCCATGGCGGAGGCGGTGCGGCGCGCGCGCGCGCATGGGGTGGGCGTCGTCTCCGTGCGCAACTCGAACCACCACGGGGCGCTCGGCTACTTCACGCGCATGGCGGCGGCCGAGGGGTGCATCGGCCTGCTCACCACCAATGGCAGCCCGGCCATGGCGCCCTGGGGCGGGCGGCGCAAGCTGGTGGGCAACAACCCCTGGTCCATCGCCGCCCCCGCCGGACGGCACGCGCCGATGATGCTGGACATCGCCAACACCGTGGTGGCGCGCGGCAAGATCTTCCTGGCGCGGCAGAAGGGCCAGCCCATCCCGCCGCACTGGGCGATCGACGCCGAGGGCAACCCGGCCACCGACCCCGTGGCGGCGCTGGGCGGCGTCATCCTCCCCATGGCCGAGCACAAGGGCTACGCCATCTCGGTGATGATGGACGTGCTCTCCGGCGTGCTCTCGGGCAGCGGCATCCTGGAGGAGGTGAGCGGCCCCTACCAGGCGGAGAAGCGCAGCCGCTGCGGGCATCTCTTCCTGGCGCTGAACATCGCCGCCTTCGGGCCGGCCGAGGCCTTCGCCGAGCGGATGGAGAGGATGGTGGCGGAGATCAAGTCCGTGCCGCGCGTGCCGGGCTGCGACGAGGTGTTCTACCCCGGCGAGATCGAGGCGCGGAACGAGGCGCGGCACCGCGCGGAGGGGCTGGCCCTGCCGGAGAAGACGCGGCAGGACCTGGCCGCCGCGGCGCGGCTGCTCGGCGTGCCGGCCCCCGAAGGCTGGGCGGCGGGCTGAGGCTCAGCCGCCGGGCATTTCCGCGGCGCGGGCGAGGCGGCGGGCGGCCTCCAGCACGGCCTCGCCCAGCGCCGCCTCCCGCGCCGCCATGGCGGCCTGCGGCCCGGTGCATTGCAGGATGAGGCTGGCCGGCCCCGCCACGCCCGGCACCGCCGCGGCGATGCTCATGATCCCCTCCAGGTATTCCATGCGGCCGATGGCGTAGCCGCGCCGCCGCGCCTCCTCCACCTCCTGCCGGATGGCGGCCTTGTCGGTCATCGTGGCGGGGGTGAAGGCGTGGACGGGCATGGCCTCCAGCAGCGCCTCGGCCCGCGCCGGCGGCAGGGCGGCGAGGCGGGCGCGCATCTGCGCCGGCGCATCCGCCGGGTAGCGGTGGCCGATCGGCACGTTGATCACAAGCCCGGCGGCGCCGGCCGGGCCGCCCTGCACGCGGTCCACGCAGGTGAAGCTGCCGTCGCGGTTCACCCGGCACAGCAGGCAGGGCAGGCCGATGCCCTCCGCCAGCCTCGCCAGCACATCCTGCACCAGCGCCCCGCGGTCGTGCCGCCGGATGGTCGCCGCCAGGTCGAGCAGCAGCGAGGGCGCCAGGGCGTAGCGCTGCCGCGCGGCGTCGTGGGAGAGCCACCCCTCGGCCACCAGGGTGCGCAGGATCATCAGGCAGTGGCTCTTGGTGAGGCCGAGCCGGCCGGCGATGGCGGCGAGGCCAAGCCCCGCCCCTGGCTCGGCATCGAGCAGCCGGATGATGGACAGGCACTTCCCGACGGCCGGCACTGCCGCCGCCCCCTCCCCCGCAGCCATGGATGCTCCCGCGGCAAAACGCGCCGCGCCGGTTGACAGGCCCGGAACAGCGGCGGCACCATATTTCCTGAAGAATGGTGTTCTATATAGAGAACGCTGCCACGTCATGCAAGGCCGGGGGCCGGGGCGATGCGGACACTGATCAGGGGCGGCCTCGTGCTGTCGATGGACGAGCGGATCGGCCGCCTGCCGCAGGGCGACGTGCTGGTGGAGGATGACCGCATCCTCGCCGTCGGCCCCGCCCTGGAGGCGCCGGACGCGGCGGTGATCGGGGCGGAGGGGTGCCTCGTGCTGCCCGGGCTGGTGAACGCGCACCTGCACACCTGGCAGACCGCGCTGCGCGCCATCGGCGGCGACTGGACCAGCGTCGACTACTTCCGGATCATGCATGGCGTCCTCGGGCCGCGCTACCGGCCGGAGGACCTGCGCGTCGGCACGCTGGTGGGGGCGCTGGCGCAGCTCGATGCCGGCGTCACCACCCTGTTCGACTGGTGCCACGGCAACGCCACGCCGGAGCACACCGACGCCGCGCTGGACGGGCTGCTGGACAGCGGCATCCGCGCCGTGTTCGGCCACGGCACCGTCAAGCCGCAGCCGCGGCCGGGCGAGCCGCATTTCTCGGAGGTGCCGCACCCTGCCGCCGAGATCCGCCGGCTGCGCACCACCCGGCTCGCCGCCGACACGGCGCGCGTGACCCTGGCCGCCTGCATCCTGGGGCCGGACTATTCCACGATGGATGTCTGCCGCGCGGATTTCGCGCTGGCGCGGGAATACGGCCTGCTCTCCTCCGCCCATGTCTGGGGCAACACCAACCGGCTGGTGCCGGAGGGCTACCGCCGCCTGGCCGAGGAAGGGCTGCTCGGCCCGGACCACAACCTCGTGCACGGCACCTATCTGGGCGAGGAGGAGCTGCGCGTCATCGTGGAGAGCGGCGTCTCCGTCACCTCCACCGCGGCGGCCGAGGTGAAGGGCAATGCGCGGGAGCCGCTGAGCTGCCGCGTCGCGGCGCTCGGCGGCGCGCCCTCCATCGCGCCGGACACCGAGCTGCTGAACGGCGGCGGCATGCTGGACTGCATGCGCGCCGCCCTGCAGCTGCACCGGCTGTTCAACAACCAGCACATCGTGGCGCGGCAGCAGGCGCAGCCGGCCGCCGCCGCGGCGCAGGAGATCGCCACCAGCGGCTCGCCCATCACCGCCGTCTCGCTGACGCATGAGGCGGTGCTGCGCTGGGCCACGATCAACAACGCCCGCGCGCTGCGCCTCGACCACCGCATCGGCTCGCTGACGCCCGGCAAGCAGGCGGACCTCATCATCGTCCGCCGCGACAGCCTGGGCATGATCGGCGCGCGGGAGCCGGTGCAGGCGCTGATCCACTTCACGCAGGCGGCCGACATTCGCGACGTGATGGTGGGCGGCCGGCTGCTGAAGCAGGATGGCCGCCTTCTCCACCCCGGGCTGGCGGCCGAGAAGGCGCGGCTGCTGGCCTCGGGCGACCGGCTGCTCGCCGGCACCGGCCTGCCCGGCGCCGCCGGGCAGGGCTGAACCGCACCCCGGACCAACAAGGCCCGGCCAAACCGGGCACAGGGGAAAGACCAGGCTCACGACACGGCTCGACGAAGCAAGGAGACTCCCATGCAACGGCGCAACCTCCTTCAGGCCCTGGGTGCCGGCGCATCCGCGCTGGCCCTGCCCGCGAAGCTGCGGGCGGCCTCGGCCACCACGCTGCGCTTCACCCCGCAGCAGGATCTGGTGACGCTCGATCCGATCCTGACCACCGGCTACATCACGCGCAACTACGCCTACATGGTGTACGACACGCTCTACGGCATGGACGGCAACTACCGCGCCACGCCGCAGATGGTGGCGGGCCACCGCGTGGAGGATGGCGGGCTGCGCTGGGACCTGACCCTGCGCGACAACCTGTTCTGGCACGATGGCGAGCGCGTCCTGGCGCGGGACTGCGTCGCCAGCCTGCGGCGCTGGGGCCAGCGCGACGTCTTCGGCACCACGCTGATGGCGGCGACCGAGGAGCTTTCGGCGCCCGACGACAGGACCATCCGCTTCCGGCTGAAGCGGCCCTTCCCGCTGCTGCCCATCGCGCTCGGCAAGGCCTCGGTGCCGGTCTGCGTCATGATGCCGGAGCGGCTGGCGATGACGGACCCGTTCAAGCCGGTGCCCGAGATCGTCGGCAGCGGCCCGTTCCGCTTCAAGGCGGATGAGCGCGTACCGGGCTCGATGAACGTCTTCACCAAGTTCGAGCGCTACGTGCCGCGCCCCGATGGCACGCTCTCCTGGACCTCCGGCCCGAAGGTGGTGCATTACGACCGCGTCGAGTGGCGCTCGATCCCGGACAGCGGCACGGCCACGGCGGCGCTGCTCTCCGGCGAGCAGGACTGGCAGGAATACGCCTATCACGACCAGCTGCCGCTGCTGAAGCGCGCCCGCGATGTCACCACGCGGGTGCTCGATCCCACCGGCTTCGTCACCATGCTGCGGCTGAACCACCTGCAGCCGCCCTTCGACAACCCGGCGATCCGCCGCGCACTGTGGCGGGCGCTCAGCCAGTCGGACTGCATGCAGGCCATCGTCGGCGTCGATGACCCGGCGCTGTACCATGTGCCGCTCGGCTTCTTCTGCCCGAACACGCCAATGGCCTCGACGGCGGGGCTGGAGCCGCTGACCGGCCCGCGCGACCTGGAGAAGGCGCGCGAGGAGATCCGCGCCGCCGGCTACAGGGGCGAGAAGGTGCTGATCATGGCCGGCAACAACACCGCCGCCGGCATGGCGCTCGGCGCCGTCACCGCCGACCTGCTCAAGCGCCTCGGCATGGATGTCGAGATCTACGCGGTCGAGTTCAACGCCATGCTGCAGCGGCGCAACCGCCGCGGGCCGGTGGCCGAGGGCGGCTGGAGCGGCTTCGTCACCACCTGGTCGGGCACGGACTGGCTGAACCCGGCGGTGCACATGGCGCTGCGCGCCGATGGCAGCTACGCGGGCTGGTCGGAGGATACGCGCATCAACGCGCTGCGCGATGCCTGGTTCGACGCGCCGGACGAGGCGGCGCAGGCCGCCATCTGCCGCGACATCCAGCTGCAGGCGATGCAGAGCGTGCCCTACCTGCCGCTCGGCCAGTACATGCAGCCCACCGCCTTCCGCCGCGGCATCACCGGCGTGCTGGATGGCTTCGCCACCTTCTGGAATGTCCGCCCGGCCTGAGGGCCGCCGCACCGGAGTGAGGATTGATGGAGCAGCTCAAAGCGATCCGACAGCACGCGATGGACTGGATCACGGCGAACGAGGCGCGGCTCTCCGCCTTCAACGCGCGCATCTGGGAGCATGCCGAGCCGGCCTGGCGCGAATACAAGTCGGTGCGCGACTATGTGGAGATCCTGCGCGCCGAGGGCTTCGAGGTGGAGGAAGGCTCCGGCCAGATGCCCACCGCCTTCGCCGCGCGATGGGGGCAGGGCGAAGGTGGGCCGGTGCTCGCCAGCTTCTCCGAGTATGACGCGGTGCCGGGCAACTCGCAGCAGGTGGTGCCCCACAAGGCGCCGCGTGACGGCGTGCACCCCTATGCCGCCGGCCACACCGACCCGCATTCGGTGCTGGGCACGGCGGCGCTCACCGCCATCCTGGCCGCCAAATCCGCCATGCAGGCGCATGGCGTGCCGGGCACGCTGAAGCTGTTCGGCGAGCCGGCGGAGAAGGTGTGCGGCTCCAAGCCCATCCATGCCGCGAAGGGCTATTTCGACGGGCTGGACGCCGCCGTGGTGTGGCACCCCTGGCCCTCCAACACCGTGACGGGCGAGACGCATTTCGGCGCCTACTGGAGCGCCGTCATCAGCTTCGAGGCGGAGGCACCGGAGAAGTGGGTCGATCCCTCGCTGATGCCGATCGACGCCTCGCACGCCATCGCCCGCTGCCCCGGCGCGGTGGACGCGCTCTGCCTGATGTACACGACGACCAAGTACACCAAGGAGGCGATGTTCCCGCACAGCGGCTCCTGGACGCTCAACGAGTTCATCCTGGGCGATGGCGGCGCCACCTCGGACAATCTGCCGCCGCGCTTCAGCCAGATCCAGTATTCCTGGCGCTCCTCCTCCCTAGCCATCCAGGAACAGATCTGGAAGGTGCTGGCCGCCAATGCCCGCCACGTGGCGGCCATCACCGGCTGCCGCGCCTTCGTGCGCTGGGTGACGAAGACGCGCGTCGGCCTGCCGAACACGGCGATGACGGAACTCACCTGGGCCAATCTGCAGGAGGTCGGCGCGCCCGCCTATCCGGAGGAGGCGCTGGAGTTTGGCCGCGCCATCCAGCGCAACCTCGGGCTGGAGCCGATGCAGGACCCGTTCATCGCCAGCGTCTCCCGCCTGACGCCGCCGGAGGAGAACGAGGCGAAGCTGCGCGCCGGCCTGCCGCCCTGGCAGAAGCATCTCAGCGCCGACGACTACGTGGAATATTCCTGGCATTGCCCGACGGTACGGCTGCTCGCCGCGCGGCCGCGGCTGCGCCCGCCGCAGCCGGGCTATGCCTATCCCGCCTGGGCCTACAACGCCCTGGGCGGGCTGCCCGCGGCGGTCGATCCCGGCATGTTCGTCGCCGGCCGCACCATGGCGCTGACCTTGCTGGACCTCGCCGCCAGGCCGGACGCCCTGGCCGCCGCCCAGGCGGAGTTCCGCGAGCGCACGGGCGGCGGCGTCGGCGGCAGCCGGTGGGTGGGGCCGCTGCTGCCGGCCGATTTCGACCCGCCGGTCGATCTGCGCTGGCCCGAATACGTCTCCACCCCGCGCGGCGAGGAATGGTGCATCCCCACGCCACACGCGGGCACCGGCGCGGGCGAGCCGCTCTAGGCAAGGCCGGCTTCCGGGACCGGCCCCGCCGCCGCACGCGGCGGGGCCCTCCTCCTTGCGGGCGTGGCGCGGAGGCCACAGGGCGAGCCTTGCCGGCAACAGGGGCGGCGGTTTGCCTCTTGCACGCGGCGATCAGGAGACAGATGATAATGCGAGTCTTTCGCAATTGAATCGCCTGTCTCCCTCTCGCCGCTCGAGGCCCAGAATGACACGTCGCCGCTTCCGCACCCTCCTCCTGGCCTCGGCCGCGCTGACGATGCTGCCCACCTTGGGCCGGCCGCTTCAGGCGCAGGGGACCGAGCCTTCGGCCGGGGCGGTGCTGGAGCTGCCGACCGTCGATGTGCAGGCGACCGCATGGCGGGCCTGGGAGGGCGTGCCCGGCTATGTCGCGCCCGTCACCACCACCGGTTCCAAGACCGACACGCCGCTGATCGAGGCGCCGCAATCGGTCGGCGTCGTCACCCGCGACCAGGTGGATGACCAGGCGGCGCTCAGCGTCAGCCAGGCGCTGCGCTACACCGCCGGCGTGCTGGGCGAGGTGCGGCCCTCGGCACGCTACGACAGCGTCTTCGTGCGCGGCTTCGGCGGCCAGGGCACGGGCGCCGCCTTCGTCAACTTCCTCGACGGGCTGCGCCAGGGGCGCGGCCTCTATTTCGGCGTACCCAACACGGATCCCTGGCTGCTGGAGCGCATCGAGGTGCTGCGTGGCCCGGCCTCGGTGCTCTACGGGCAGACCGGCGTCGGCGGCCTGGTGAACCTGGTCAGCCGCCGCCCCACCGCCGACCACGTCAACGAGGTGCGTATCGAGGCCGGCAGCAACGCGCTGCTGCAGACCGCCTTCGACCTCGGCGGCGCGCTGACCGAGGATGGCCGCTACACCTACCGGCTGACCGGCATCGCGCGGAAGTCCGGGACGCAGTACGACCATGTGGAGGAGGAGCGCATCGCTATCGCCCCCGCCTTCACCTGGCGGCCGGACGACAGCACCACCATCACCCTCCTCGCCTCCTACCAGCACGATCCGGAGGGCGGCTTCTACAACTTCGTGCCGGCCAGCGGCACGGTGCTGGCCAATCCGAACGGCCGCATCCCGCGCAATTTCTTCGGCGGCGACCCGGCCTATGACAAGTACTACCGGACCCAGGCCGCCATCGGCTACCAGCTCGAGCACCGGCTGGACGATGTGTGGACGGTGCGGCAGAACTTCCGCTACGCGCATATCGACGCCGAGGTGAACGTCCTCTCCGTGCGCTCGGTCGGCGCCGATCAGCGCACCGGCACGCGCAGCGCCACCTTCGTCTCCGACCACGCCAACGCCTTCGCGCTCGATAACCAGGCGCAGGCCAGCTTCACCACCGGCGCGCTGCGGCACACGGCGCTGTTCGGCATCGACTGGCAGCGCACCTCGGCCCGGGCGCGCCAGGGTCTGCGCTCGCAGGGGGTGCCGGGCATCGACCTGTTCCGCCCGGTCTACTACCAGTCCATCCCCGCCATCCTGACCGACCCGAGCGGGCTGACGAACCAGAACATCGACCAGCTCGGCTTCTACGCGCAGGACCAGGTCGCCCTCGGCCGCTGGCGCTTCAATGTCGGGCTGCGCTACGACCGCGCCAGCATCGGCACCACCACGCACACCACGACGGGCGCCGATGCCGGCAGCCTCTCGCAGTTCGACGACGCGCTGACCTGGCGGGTGGGCGGCCTCTACCTGTTCGACAACGGGCTGGCGCCCTATGCCAGCTACTCCACCTCCTTCCTGCCCAACACCGGCACGCAGGCGCCGCAGCGCGGCGGCGGCACCTTCGAGCCCACCACCGGCGAGCAGTACGAGGTGGGCGTGAAGTACCAGCCCCCCGGCATGAACAGCTTCATCCAGGCTTCCGCCTACCACATCACGCAGCAGAACGTGCTGACGCAGGACCCGGTCTATCTCACCGGCAGCATCGCCCAGGGCGAGATCCGCTCGCGCGGCATCGAGCTGGAAGGGCGCGCCAGCCTGACCGCCAATCTCGACCTCATCGGCGCCTATTCCTACATCGACGCGGAGATCACCAAGTCCAACAATGCCGGTGTCGCTGGCAGCCGCGTGCCGCAGGTGCCCAACCACATGGCCAGCGGCTGGGCCAATTACAGCTTCACCGAAGGCCCGCTGCGCGGCCTCTCGCTCGGCGGCGGCGCGCGCTACGTCGGCTCGACCTACGGCAACGACACCAACACCTTCAAGGTGGATGCCGTCACGCTGTTCGACGCCGCGCTGCGCTACGATCTCGGCGCCCGCTTCGAGAGCGCCAAGGGGCTGGAGTTCGCCGTCAACGCGCAGAACATCGCCGACAAGGACTATGTGGCGAGCTGCTCCTCGGTCACCGCCTGCTACTACGGCAACGGGCGGCTGATCCTCGGCTCGGTCCGCGCGCGCTGGTGAGCGCGGGCCCTCTCAGCCCTCCAGCCTCACATTGGCCTCCCGCGCCACCTGCCGCCACTTTGCGATCTCGCCGCGGATGAAGCCGCCGAACTCCTCTGGCGTGCCGGGGGCCGGGAAGCCGCCCAGCTCCAGCATGCGCGCCGACACGGCGGGGTCGCGCAGGATGGCCACGGCGTCGGCGTTGATGCGCGCCAGGATCTCGGGCGGCGTCGCGGCGGGCGCCACCAGCCCGGACCAGCCCAGCGCCTCGTAGCCCTCCAGCCCGGCCTCGGCCACCGTGGTCACCGCCGGCAGCTGCGGCGCGCGGGCGCGGCTGGTCACCGCCAGCGCCCGGGCGCGGCCGGCCTGCACCTGCGGCAGGGCGCTGGCCAGGCTGTCCATCATCAGCGGCACGTTGCCGGCGATCAGGTCGGCCATGGCCGGGCCGCTGCCACGGTAGGGCACATGCGTCATCCGCACGCCGGCGCGGTGCGCCAGCATCTCCATGGCCATGTGCTGCGCGGTGCCCGGCCCGGCCGAGGCGTAGTTCAGCGCGCCCGGCTTCTCCCGCGCCCGCGCCAGCATCCCGCGCAGATCCTCCGGCCCGGTGCCGGGGTGCGCCACCAGCACCAGCGGCAGGGTGAAGATGTTGGTGATGGCGGCGAAGTCCCGCTCCGCGTCATAGGGCAGGTGCGGCATGACGGAGGGGTTCACCCCCAGCGTGCCGGAGGTGCCGACGAGCAGGGTGTAGCCATCCGGCGCGGCGCGCGCGCCGGCCTCCATGCCGAGTGCCCCGGCACCGCCCGAGCGGTTCTCCACCACCACGCGCTGCGGCCAGCGCTTCGACAGCTCGTCGGCCATCAGCCGGGCGAAGATGTCGGCGGCCTGGCCGGGCGGAAAGGGCACGATCAGCCGCACCGGGCGGCTGGGATAGCCGCTGGCCGCCTGCGCTGCGGCGGGCCCGGCGCGGAGGAGTAAGGGCGCCGTGGCGGCGGCGGCCGCGGCGGTGATCATGAAGCGGCGTGTGCTGGCAGTCATCGCGGTCTCTCCCTGGGGCTCATGGCGCGCGGGCCATGGGCGATGCCGGTCCTGCACGGCGGTCCGTGGGCCGATCTTGCTTGACGGCGGCATCCTGTCACTGCCAACAATGCATACGCAAACGAATTCGTTCTTCTGCCGCACACAGGGCGGCATGCACCCAGGAAGGGCCGAGCGATGGCAACAGGACCCGTATCCCCACGGGCGCCACAGGCCCTGGACGGGGAAGGCCAGGGCCGGCAGCCCACCGCCGCCGGCCAGGCGCATGCCCGGCTGAAGGCCATGATCCTCGACAATCTGCTGCCCCCCGGCGCGCAGCTGCTGGAGGGCGAGCTGGCGCTGCGTCTCGGCCTGTCCCGCACCCCGGTGCGGGAGGCGATGGTGCGGCTGGAGCAGGAGGGGCTGGTCGCCATCACGCCGCGCCACGGCATGCGCGTGCTGCCCATCGCCGCCGCCGACATGCGCGAGATCTACGAGGTGCTGACCAGCCTGGAGCCGATGGCGGCCGAGCTGCTGGCCCGCCGCCCGGAACCCGCCGCCGGCCTCGGCCGGCTGGAGCAGGCCTGCGGCGCGATGGAACAGGCGCTGGCGGCGCAGGACCGCCCGGCCTGGGCGGAGGCGGACGAGGCCTTCCATCTCGGCCTGGCCGAGCTGTGCGGCAACCGGCGGCTGGCAGGCATGGTGATGCAGGTGTGGGAGCAGTCGCACCGCGCGAGGCTCTTCACCCTGCACCAGCGCCCCCTGCCCGCCCGCAGCACCGCCGAGCACCGCCGTGTGCTGGAGGCGATCGCCGACGGCGATCCGGAACGGGCGCATGCGCTGTACCGCCGGCACCGCCGGCGCAGCGGTGCGGAACTCATCTCTCTCATCGAACGGAGTGGCGTGGCATGGCTGTGAACCGCAACGCGGTGCAGATCGCCCTGATGCCCGGCGACGGCATCGGCACCGAGGTCAGCGAGGCCTGCATGGGCGTGCTGGAGGTGCTGGCGCGCCGGCACGCGCTGGGGCTGCATTCCGAGACGCTGCGCGCCGGCGCCATGGCCTATCGCGACACCGGCAGCGCCATGGACGAGGCCGCCTTCGAGCGCGCCCGCGCGGCGGATGCCATCCTGCTCGGCGCCATGGGCTGGCCGGGCATCCGCTACCCGGATGGCACCGAGATCGCGCCGCAGCTCGATCTGCGCTTCCGCCTCGGCCTCTATGCCGGCGTGCGGCCGATCCGCGCCCTGCCCGGCGTGCCGCTGGCGCTGGCCGACCCGCGTGCCGCGCAGATCGACATGGTGATCCTGCGGGAGAGCACGGAGGGTCTGTTCGCCGCCCGCGGCAAGGGCGAGCTGATCGACGACCGCGAGGCGCGGGACACCATGGTGATCACCCGCGCGACCACGGAGCGCCTCTCCCACTTCGCCTTCGACCTGGCGCGGCGGCGCGCCGCGCGTCGCGGCCGGCCCGGGCGCGTGACGCTGGTGGACAAGGCCAACGTCTTCACCGGCTTCGCCTTCATGCGGAAGGTGTTCCACGAGGTGGCGGCCCAGCACCCGGAGGTGGAGGCGGCACACCACTACATCGATGCCATGGCGCTCGACATGGTCCGCCGCCCCTGGGATTTCGACGTGCTGCCGACCGAGAACATGTTCGGCGACATCCTCTCCGATCTGGGCGCCGGGCTGATCGGCGGCATGGGCTTCGCGCCCTCGGCCGATATCGGCGATGGCCATGCGGTGTTCCAGCCGAGCCACGGCACGGCGCCGGACATCGCCGGCCGGGGCATCGCCAACCCCACCGCCATGCTGCTCTCGGCGGCGATGATGCTGGACTGGCTGGCCGGGCGCGGCGCCGGGCCGGGCTGGGCCGAGGCGGCGGCGGAGCTGGAGGCGGCGGTGGACGCGGTGTTCGCCGCCGGGCTGCGCACGCCCGACATCGGCGGCCGCGCCGGCACGGCGGAGGTGGCGCGCGCCGTGAGCGAGCGGCTCGGCCTCGGCGCACTTGTCTGAGGACTTGGGCGGGAAGCCGCGCCGGCCCGCCTCAGGCGGGGGCGCAATCCAGGCCGCCCTCGTACCGCCAGGAGGGCGTGCGGCAGCGCGGCGCGGAGGCGGGTGAAGGGCAGTGACTCCAGCCTCGCCCGCGCCGCCGTGTCCGGGTTGAATCAGGCAGCCATCGCAGCCCTTACCTCCAGCAGCGAGCCGCCGGCCGCCGGGCGGCGGCGCCGCTGGGCGGCCCCCATGCGGGCGGCCAGCAGCAGCGCGTTGCGGGCGGCACCAGGATGGGCAATGCCATGTCCGGCGATGTCATAGGCCGTGCCATGCGCGGGCGTGCAGATCGGGAAGGGAAAGCCGCCCAGCAGCGTCACGCCCTGCTCGAAGCCGATCAGCTTCATCGCGATCTGCCCCTGGTCGTGATACATGGTGAGGACGGCGTCGAAATCGCCGCGCCTGGCACGGACGAACACCGTGTCGGACGGATAAGGCCCGTCGCAGCCAAGCCCCTCCGCCTGTGCGGCGGCCACGGCGGGGCCGATCACCTCGATCTCCTCCCGGCCGAAATTGCCGCCATCCCCGGCATGCGGGTTCAGCCCGGCCACCGCGATGCGGGGCGCCGGGATACCGGAATCGCGCAGCGCCGCATGGGTCAGGCGCAGATTCTCCAGAATGCTGTCCCGCGTGATCAACCCCGCCACGGCCGAGAGCGGCACATGCGAAGTGACACGGGCATTCCACAGCCCTTCCAGCACGTTGAACTCCTTGGCAGCGCCCCGGAAGCCGATGAAATTGGCGGTGAAGCCGATCTCGTCCTCGTAGCCCGGCACGTGCAGCCGCATCGCCGCCTTGTTGAAAGGGGTGAAGGACACGGCATCGGCATGGCCAGCCACAGCGAGGGACAGCGCATAGCGGAAGTTCTCCGCCGCGAAGCGGCCGCCGGCCTCGCTGATCTCGCCGCGCCGGAGAATGGCAGGGTCCAGCGTGCCGAGGTCGACGAAGGCAGGGGTGGAGAGATCCTCCGGCAGCGGCACATCCGGCCCGATGACATGCAGCGCCGGGTCAACTCCTGCCACGCGCGCGCCGTCCCGCAGTACCCGCAGATCCCCGATGACGATCAGCCCGGCAGCGGCGCGCACCGTTTCATCGGCCAGGATACGCGCGGTCAGCTCCGGGCTGATGCCGGCAGGATCACCCATGGCCAGGGCGATGACAGGAAGGGAAGCGGATTGGGTCATAGCGGTGCTCTCCCGATGCCCGGCAGGACGCGATGGGCTTTGCCTTATTGTACTCTGTATGCAGAATATCCGCAAGCTTGTTCCGGTCCGGCCCCAGCTTGGCTACGGCACCACCTTGCCTTCTCGTCTCCAGACATTTTTCTCGACGCGGCTTTTCCAGACGCCTCCCCTGCCTGCTTCGCCCCGCAGGCGGCGGCCGCCGCCCGCATAGACGTGCCACGCCTCATCCGCGCTTCCGAGTACACTCCCGGTGCAAAGCCTCTCCTGGTCGGGATGCAGAACCCCGCTCTGCTGCCATGCA
The DNA here is from genome assembly GCF_042651065.1 of Teichococcus aestuarii. Lineage (NCBI taxonomy): Bacteria > Pseudomonadati > Pseudomonadota > Alphaproteobacteria > Acetobacterales > Roseomonadaceae > Roseomonas > Teichococcus aestuarii. Next base: position 4,475 of record NZ_JBHSCH010000070.1, on the reverse strand, counting down.
GTTGTGCCTGCACCCCGTCGGCCTTGGTCGACTTCTCCTTGCTGAGCATGTGGCAAGGGCTCTGCCGCGGATCAGCAGGGGCAGGTCCGGCGCCAGCGGCCCCGGAGCGGCATGCCGCAGGCACTATCACCGAATGCCTCCTGGACCCGAGGATGGACATATCCGTGCTGCAGGGGGTGAGGACTTTGGCGGGAGGATCCTGCTTGAGCGGCTGCCTGCGAGGACTTTGGCGGGAGGATCCATTCCCCCAGGCAGCGCATCGGCGATCGCGCGCTTCTGCACAGGCGCCGATTCGGCTGAAAGCCAGGACGGCCGACGGCTTTCTTGTCCACACGGCCGCTGAGGACTTCAGCGGGCAAAATGAGGACTCGGGCGGGGCTGTTCCCACGTTTTTATTGGCTTCAAGCCCTTTGTCCCGAGGACTCTGACGGGACATACTAATATCTAGTATCACTAATAGGCTTCTAATAGCTTGCCCCGCCAAAGTCCTCAGCGACAAAAGCGGAGAAATGCTGCATCTTCCTCAAGGTCGCCATGATGAGGATAGGAGCGGGACGTGGCGGAAGTGCATCGGATGCTGGAAGTGCACGGCCGGCAAGGTGTCTTGAAGTTGGACATCGACCGACGTGTGGTCGACGCCGCGGCCGACTATCTGGGCGACGAGGATGGCGGAATAGGCTTCATCTATTCCGGCTGGGCGCAGGCCGCACTGCCCCACAAGCGGCTGGCGGACGACCAGCCCTGGCAGGTCCGGACCGATAAGGTGAGCCTGCTGGTGGAGCCCGGCCGGAAAACCCGCCCTGATGGCAGCCTGGAGTGGATCGGGGTTCCCTACGGCAGCCGGGCGCGCCTGATCATGCTGTATCTTCAGTCCGAAGCCATTCGGACAGGCAGCCGGGAAATCGAGCTCGGACGAAGCCTACGCGCTTGGCTCGGACGAATGGGGATTTCGCCGGGCGGAAAGTCGATCAAGGATGTACGGGAACAGGCGGAGCGGATCACGCGCTGCCGTTTGACCTTCGAGGTACAGCAGGCAGGCCGCTCCGCGCTGGTCCAGCAGCTGATCGTCGACAAGGCCCTGTTCAACGAGGATGAGGACTCTGGCGGGAGCCAGTTCCTCGAGCGCACGAAGCTGTCGGAAACCTTCTTCGATCAGCTGAGGCGCCATCCGATGCCGATTGAGGAATCCGCCATCCGCGCAATCAACCGCCACTCCATGGCGCTTGATATCTATTGTTGGCTCGCCTACCGCCTGCATGTGTTGCCTAGCCCGACTTCGGTTTCCTGGAAGGCATTGCACGCGCAGTTTGGCACCGGCATCCGGAGGCTGGACCATTTCCGGGAGACGTTCATGGAGCAGCTCTCCCTGGCAACGGCGGTCTATCCCTCCGCCCGGGTTGAGTGCCTTGCGAGCGGCATGTCTCTGTCTCCCTCGCCGGCACCCATTTCCAGTCGGAAGACGCAGATCTCCCTTGTCACGCGCTGAGACGCAGGCCTCGTCCACGGCGCCAGGCTTCCCGCCGAAGTCCTCAGGAATGGTCCTGGCTGGCTTCTAAACTGTCCAATTCGGCCAGCTCCTGAGACAGCTTCTCCACCTCCCGCTTCGCGCGCTCCAGACGCGAGAGCAGATCCCGTCGTTTGACGGCCAGGAGAGCAGCTTCGCCACTGGCAGCGATCCGCTGTGATTTCAGTTCCTGCCGAAATCGCTCAATGGCGGAGCGTGGCGTATGAGGAGAAACGAGGCCGCGGCTTCTCGCTTCCTCCAATGCCTCTGGCTCCAGCGTCACCAGACGGAAAGCGGCGGCGTAGCTTCGCGGCAGCTCGGCCTCCGGTACATATCCCTGCTCGACCTTTTCCGCGACAGTCCGCAGCATATGCGCGACGGAACGGTTGAAAGGTAGCCGGCTGATAATGTCCTTCTCGAAGCTGCCCCTGAATTGCCGCTCTGCTTGGACAAGAAGTCGGCCGATGGCGAGAAATGCTCTCTGGGCGGTCTCCCAAAGAACCTCTACCTCTCGGACAACCTCTGTCTCATTGGAGAGCTTGTAGACGGTCGTCCGCGGCGTTTCGACATCCTCATGGGCAATGGTGAGAATGGAAGCGCGGCGCGAAGCTGCCTTGCGGGCGCCCCACCGCTCCTTGGGATCGACAGCCATCGTCACTTCTCCAGCCCCAGTTCGAACCGAACGAAATTCCAGACCGCTTCATAATCTTCCGCTGCCTTACGACCCATCTTGCCTGTGAGGTCGCCGACGCCCTTGCCGTCGAAATAGGTACGCATGACCGCCTGCATATGCCGAACATCGTGCGGGCACAGCTTTCCCACTGACGACAGATAGTGCCGCGCTTCCCCCAGGCTGCTGACATCGCGGTCCGTCTTGCAAAGAAGGAAAAAGGCCGGACGCCCCTCGGTGCGCACGAGCTTCATCCATTCAGCCACGGACTCCAGATCCTCGCCGCCCTGGCTGGTAGGGATCAGCACAAGTCCAGCCAGCCGAATGACAGCACGCAGCTGTTCCGTATCATGCTCGATACCCGGCGGCGTATCGATGAATAGAAAGTCAAATTCCTTGAGGGAAGTGAGTTCCTGAATTGCCTCGGCCGCTTCAGCCATGTTGACTTTGTCAAAGTGGTGAATAGCGGGCAGCTGATCTGGTCGGCGGTTCCACCACCGTGTCAGCGTGCGCTGCATGTCCAGGTCGATCGTGCCCACTCGGTATCCATCGCGAGCTGCGAGTGCCGCGAGATTACGGGTGCTCGTCGTCTTTGCGCTGCCGCCTTTGGCGCTGGACAAAAGCAAAACCTGCGTATGAGGTACCGAAGGTTCCAGCGAGGCTGTGGCAGCAGGTTTGCGCGCAAGAGCAGCGGGAGGACGGCGACTCATTTGTTATCTCCTACTCCGTCTTTCCTATTCTGGAAGACAGACAATGTCTGCGTAGCATGTTTGATGGCGTCAAACATGCGATGTGGATAATCTTCCGCCGAAGAGCGTTCGAGAAGGGCGTGATAACACAAGGTCCAGCCCTTGTTGTCACGATCAACTTAACCGACGGGACGATGTGCGTCGTACTGTGTCGGCTCTGAAGGGCAGGCAAGTTCATGACAATGAGCATGCTGGGAGGCGACTAATCTGCTTTGCGGCCACATTAGATAGCCTCTGCGCTTGCGCTGACGTGCGCAATCACAAAGCCGACGCTTCTTGCTTTATAAGAGCCGACTGTTCTGGCGGAAGCTCATGGTGCGATCTGAGGGCGGACAAGGCGCTTGAGCGCCGTGAGTGAGGCTGCGCGCCGAGACGAGATGCGAGCCATCAGCGCAGCTCCGGCCACCGGCAACGAACAGGGCAGCTTCGACTTCTTATTGCTACTGTTAGAGGCTCCACAGTTTGGCGAGCAAGCCCCATAAGCATCTCCTGACGCAGCGGGATGCCGATAGCGACCCGGGCCGAGCAGGGCCTCCGGGCAGAGACCATATTATCCGGATCCAGGAGATCGCTGCGGGATCGGCGGCGGTCCACTGGCGGAGCGGGTTCTGCGGACCAGGCTTGAGGGCGGAAAGCAACACTCCCCCGAAGCCGCGCTGCCGACACCGTTTCAGGTTCTTCCAAGCGAAGTACCAGGAGACATAGGACAGGAAAAGGCTCGCTGCATCCAGGACCAACTGTGCCTCGTGCTGCTCACTCCTGAGGACACAGCTAGGAGCTTTAACAAGAGTCGCGCTCAACGGATCTTGCAGCACAGCGACCGAGTGATCGGGCACCATCCGCAGCGTGATGAAGCACCAGATTCAGCCGCAGAGACAGAGCAGACTCCTCAGGCCGAGAGAGGAGAGTGTTTGCCGAGCAGGAGTGTGAAAAGCGGGCGCACCGGAGAAGGAGCCCACTGCGAAAAGCAGGCATGTGGCGGAACCCTTGCCCCGCTCGGACAGCCGCCAATCTGGCGAAGTGCGAAAGCAGATTATTCGTACAGAGACAACACAGCTACACTAGATCAACATCCTCAGCTCTCGGCAGAGCAGCAGCTCGCTTCATAGCAAAGGCAAGTGAACTAAGAAATTTAGGCAATCATGCTTCGGTTGTCTTTAACACACGATAATCAAAGGTTATAAGACCTTGTGGAGACTGACAAATTCGAGAAAGCTGGCCAAAAGATATCCTGCTTGGCGATGGATCTGGGCAGCGAGAGTCTCGCCGGACATGCCCGGCCCGCACGCCCTTTGTGACCGACGCCGACGCCCCCGCACCCAAGCGGCGGCTCTCCGGGCTGCGCGTCGATCAGCGCCCTTCCGCGGGGCGGCGGCCTTGCCCTAGGCCCCACCCGCCGGCGCGGCCCCGGCCCGCATTCCTGAACCCCCGCAGCCCCCGGCTCCGGGGGTTTTCTTTTGCCCGCACCCCGGAAGGACACCAGCATGAGCATTCGCGTCGGCATCGTCGGCATCAGCGGCTTCGGCGGGGGGGAGGCGCTGCGCCTGGTCGC
>NZ_JBHSCH010000069.1:0-22657 GCF_042651065.1 Teichococcus aestuarii | reverse complement strand
CGGGAGCCGCGCCGCGAGCGCGGCCCGCGCGACCAGGCCGGTGGCGGACCGCGCTTCCAGGGCAAGGGCGGCCCCCGCCCGCAGGGAGACCGCCACCAGGGCGACCGGCCGCCGCGCCCGCAGGGCGACCGCGGCGACCGCCGTGGCCCGCGCAACGACCGCGGGCAGGAGCCACGCTCCTTCTCCTTCTCGCCCGAGAAGGGCAAGGGGCCGGACCCGGACAGCCCCTTTGCGGTGCTGGCGCGGCTGAAGCTGGGCAAGGACTGACTTGGCGGCCGGCGGCGACGAGGACCGCGACTGGCAGCGGCTCGACAAGTGGCTGTGGTGCGCGCGGGTGGCCAAGACCCGCGCGGATTGCTCCCGCCTCGTGGCGCGCGGCGCCGTCCGCCTCAACCGCCAGCCGGTGGACAAGCCGCACGCGAAGCTCCGCCCCGGTGATGTGATGACCCTCGCCCTCGGCGGGCCGGAGCGTGGCAGCGTGCGGGTCTGGCGCATCCTGGCCCTGGCCGGCCGGCGCGGCCCCGCCCCCGAGGCGCGCGCCCTCTACGAGGACCTGACCGAGCCGCCGCCAGGCGCCCCGCCGCCCGCCGCGCCCTGACCTCCGCCATGCCCGGCGCGGGGCCGCGCCATCGCAGAAAGGCGGTTGCGCGGGCGGGCATTGCGGTCCATTTCTCCGCCGCGCGCCAGGGTGTCTGGCGCAGGAGCTGTCTGGAACGGACGGCAGAAGGATTGGGGCCCGTGACCTACGTCGTCACCGAGAACTGCATTCGCTGCAAGTACATGGACTGCGTGGAAGTCTGTCCGGTGGATTGCTTCTACGTGGGCGAGAACATGCTGGTCATCCACCCGGATGAATGCATCGACTGCGGCGTCTGCGAGCCCGAATGCCCCGCCGAGGCCATCTTCCCCGATAGCGACGACCGTGCCGCCGAATGGGCGGAGCTGAACCGCACCTATGCCCAGCAATGGCCGAACATCACCCGCAAGGGCGAGGCGCCGGCCGATGCCGAGGAATGGAACGGCAAGCCGGACAAGAAAGAGCTGTTCGACCCCAAGCCCGGCGCCGCGTGACGAATCACGCGTTTTTTGCTATCCTGCGATTTGGGCCTGGTTGTCCGCGCCCCGGCGCGGCCCCAGCTTTTCTGGGTGCGTGAGGCGATGAACGCGCGGCCGGCTCCCTCCGGTGGCGCCGCCCCTCCCCGCACTTGCGGTTCGCAGGAGTAGACAGCGGATGAAGCCACCCGCCGGCGCGAGATCCACCAGCACGCAACCCGAGCCGGCCCCGGCCGAATCCCGAACCTCCCCCCGCATCCTACCCGGACGTCGCCCAGGCATGTCGGAATCCCAGAGCCCCTCCCCCACCGAAGGCGGGTCCTCCCGCCCTGTTCCGCCGCCCAAGCCGCTCGGCAACCAGGGCAGCGAGTTCAAGGCCGGCGACCATGTGGTGTACCCGACCCACGGCGTGGGCCAAGTGCAGGGCATCGAGAGCATGGCGGTGGCCGGCACGGAGCTGAAGGTGATCATCGTCACCTTCGAGGAGAACCGCATGACGCTGCGGGTGCCGCTGAACAAGGCGGCCTCCTCCGGCCTGCGCAAGCTCGCCAACACCAACATGATGGGCGAGGCGCTGGAGACGCTGAAGGGCCGCGCCCGCATCAAGCGCACCATGTGGTCCCGCCGCGCCCAGGAATACGAGCAGAAGATCAACAGCGGCGACCCCGTGCAGATCGCCGAGGTGGTGCGCGACCTGCACCGCAATGCCGGCCAGCCGGACCAGTCCTTCTCCGAGCGGCAGATCTACGAGCTGGCCATGGACCGGCTGGCCGCCGAGGTCGCGGCGATCGACGGCACCGACAAGAACGCGGCGATGAACAAGCTGCTGGAGCACCTGAAGCAGGGCTGACGGCACCCGCCACGCCGGCCGGATACGCAAGAAGGCCCGGGAGCAGCCAGCTCCCGGGCCTTTTTCCTGCGCGGCGGCTGGCTTCAGCCGGGAAAGGCGACGCCCAGCCGCGCCGACCATTCGCGCAGCGCGGCCACGGTCCCGGCCGGCACCTCCAGCCCCTCCGCCTCGGCCCGCGCGATGCCGCGCGCCGCCTGCTCGCCCGGCAGGCGCACCGGGCGGGCGGGGTCGGCCGGCGCGTTGGCGCGGCAGGCCTCGGCCAGGAAGGACATCTGGTCCCCGAAGGCCTCCCGCCCGGCGAAGGCGCCGGGGTCCATCACCTGCAGGTAGACGCTGGCGCCCCAGCGGCCCGGCGCGTCCCGCCGGCCATGGCCGGCCAGGCCCTGGGTCAGCGCCTCCACCATCAGCGCCAGGCCGAAGCCCTTGTGCCCCGCCTCCGGCCCGCCCAGCAGCATCAGGCTGCCGCGCGACGCCTCGCGCTCCATCACGGCGGGGTCGCGGGTCGGGCGGCCCTCGGCGTCCAGCAGCCAGGGGTGCTCGAACATCTCGCCGGCGGCGGCCTTCTGCCGCGTCATCGAGACGGTGGTGATGGAGGCGGAGATGTCCACCAGCACCGGCGCGGCGCCGGCCGGGAAGCCGACCGCGAAGGGGTTGGGGCTGAACAGCGCCTCCCGCCCGCCGAAGGGCGCCACGATCCGGCTGTGCGGGCCGGAGGAGGCCAGCATGACGAAGCAGCCGGCATCGGTGGCGCGCCTGGCCAGGGCGGCGAGGCAGCCGATATGGTGGCTGCGCCGCATGGCGAGGGTGACGACGCCATGCCGCGGCAGCCGGGCGAGGGCCTGCTCCATGGCCTGCTCCACCAGCCAGAGGCCGGGGCGGTAGCCGCCATCCCAGACCAGGGTGGCGCCGGTGTCGCGCAGCACCTCCGGCTGGCCGGCGGTCTCCATCCGCCCCGCCGCGATCTCGGCCAGGTAGGCGCCGGCCTGGGCCAGGCCGTGGGTGCGGCGGCCCATCATGTCGGTCAGCACCAGCAGCCGGCCGACGCTCTCCGCCATGCCGCGCTCCAGCCCCGCCGCCGCGAACAGCGCCGTGGCGAAGGCCTCCAGCTCCCGGGGCGCGCGCCGCAGGGCGGCGGGGGCGGTGGACAGGCTCATGCGGCGGGCTTCCTCACTCGGGGCGGATGTTGTGGGTGCGGACGATGGCGCCGTAGCTCTCCGTCGCCTGGGCCAGCCAGCGGCGGAAGGCGTCCGGCCCCTCCACCCGCGGCTCGCCGCCCAACTCGGCGATGCGGCCGGCGATGGCCGGCTGCGCCATCACCGCGCGCAGCACCGTCTCCAGCTTCTCCACCAGCGGGCGCGGCGTGTTGCCCTGCACCATCACCCCCTGCCAGGTGCCGGCATCGGCCATCGGCCAGCCCAGCTCGGCGAAGGTCGGCACGTTCGGCAGCGCCGCCAGCCGGTGCGGGCCGGAGACGGCGATGCCGCGCATCTGCCCGTTCACCACGTAGGGCTGCGTCGCCGTGGCGCCGTTGATGATCATGTCCGCCTCGCCCGAGCTGATGGCGAGCAGCGCCGGCGCGCCGCCACGGTAGGGCACATGCGTCACCTCGCCGCCGAGCTTCGCGGCCACCTCCACGGCGGTGAGGTGCGTCAGGCTGCCGACGCCGGCATTGGCCAGGTTCAGCCCGCCCTTCCCCCTGGCATGGGCCGCGAGGCTGGCGGCGTCCGTCACCGCCAGGGTGTTGCGGGTGGCGGCGAGATAGGGGGCGTAGATCAGCATGGTGACGGGCGCGAGGTCGCGCTGCACGTCGAAGGAGATGCGCGGGAACAGTGCCGGGTTGATGGCGAGCGTCGAGACGTCCATCAGCAGCAGGGTGTGGCCATCCGGCGGGCTCTTGGCCACGGCGTCGGCGCCGATGTTGCCGGCGGCGCCGGCCCGGTTCTCCACCACCACCGACTGGCCGAGCGCCTTCGTCATCTCGGGCGCCAGCAGGCGGGCGATGATGTCGCTGGTGCCGCCCGGCGCGTTCGGCACGATGATGCGCAGCGTGTGGTCGAACCCCTGGGCGCGCAGGGCGGGTGCGGCCAGCGGCGAGAGGGCGGCGGCGCCGGCCAGGGGCGCGGCGCGCAGCAGGGTGCGGCGAAGCATCTTGGTTGTTCTCCCCGGAACTGGCCGCCTGTGGCGCGCGGCCTTGGCTTCCGCTCTAGGCCCGCGCGGCGATACCGGTCTAAACCTGATTCGGCATCGGCCGATGCCGGGGCGGTATCCATGTTCGAGTTCAACCAGCTGCGCTGCTTCGTCGCGGTGGCGGAGGAGCTGCATTTCCACCGGGCCGCGGCGCGGCTGAACATGACGCAGCCGCCGCTGAGCCGGCAGATCCAGGCGCTGGAGCACCGGCTCGGCGCCGTGCTGCTGTGGCGGGACAGCCGCGGCGTGCGCCTCACCCCGGCAGGCCAGGCCTTCCTGGAGGATGCCCGGCGGCTGCTGCGGCTGGCCGAGGGCGCCGCCCTCCAGGTCCGGCGCGTGGCGCGCGGGCAGAGCGGCGAGGTGCGGATCGGCTTCACCGCCGCCTCCAGCTATGGCGTGCTGCCGCGGCTGGTGGGCCTGCTGCGCACCCGCCTGCCGGAGATCACGCTGACGCTGCGCGAGGCGGTCTCGCAGGAGCAGGTGCAGGCCCTGCAGGCGGGGCGGCTCGATCTCGGCCTGCTGCGGCCGGTGGGGCGCCCGGCCGGGCTGCTCAGCACCCGGGTGCAGCGGGAGGCGCTGCTGGTGGCGCTGCCGCGGGCGCATCCGCTGGCGTCGCGCCCCGCCATCGCCCTGTCGGCGCTGGAGGACGAGCCGCTTATCACCTACCCGCCGGTGGAGGGGCGATACCTGCACGACCTCGTCACCGGCCTGTTCCGCCTTTCGGGCATCGTGCCGGAGCGGGTGCAGCACATCAGCCAGACGCATTCCATCCTGGCGCTGGTGGGGGCGGGGCTCGGGGTGGCGCTGGTGCCGCGCGCGGCCGAGCGGCTGCAGCCGGCCGAGGTGGCGCTGCGGCCGCTGGACATGCCGGCACCGCCCGCCGCCGAGCTGGTGCTGGCCTGGCGGTCGGAGATGGAGAACCCGGCCTGCGCCACCGTGCTGGCCATGCTGCGCGCGGAGTGGGCGTCGCTCGGCACGGGGCTGGAAGGGCTCGGCCCGCCGCCCCAGGGCTGAGCGGCGCAAAGAAAAAGCCCCGGAGGTTTCCCTCCGGGGCCATCCACCCTTACCGGGGCGCCGGCAGGATCAGTCCTGCTGGCGCACGCCCATGAACTGCAGCAGCAGCTGGAACAGGTTGATGAAGTTCAGGTACAGGCCCAGCGCGTCGAACACGCTGCGCTTGGCGGCGATGTCCGTGCCCTCGGCATAGGCGTACTCGACGTAGTCGGACTTGATCCGCTGCGTGTCGTAGGCGGTGAGGCCCACAAACACCACCACGCCGATGACGCTGATGGCGAACTGCAGGGCCGAGGAGCCCACGAACATGTTCACCACGCCGGCGATGATGATGCCGATCAGGCCCATCATCATGAAGGTGCCGAGCTTCGTCAGGTCCGCCTTCGTCGTGTAGCCGTAGAGGCTGACGGCGGCGAACATGCCGGCGGTGATGAAGAAGGTGCTGGCGATCGAGGCGCCCACATACACGGCGAAGATGTTCGCCATGCTGGCGCCCATGGCCGCGCAGAACACCCAGAACAGCGCCTGCACCGTGCCCTTGCTCATCCGGTTGATGCCGAAGGACAGCACCAGCACGAAGGCGAGCGGGGCGAGCATGGCCGCGAAGCCCAGGATGGTCGGCTGCGTGGCCAGGCCGCGCGGCGTGCGGACAACCGTGTAGAACAGGTCGGCCGCGCCGGTGTTGGCGATCAGGTAGGCAACGATCGCCGTCAGCAGCAGGCCGGACGCCATCCAGTTGTAGACGCGCAGCATGTAGGACCGCAGCCCGGCATCGACGGCGGCCGCGTCGGCAGTCGCGGTGCGACCCCAGCCAGGCGCACCCGTCGTGTATCGATAGTCGGGACCAGTGGCCATAGGTGTCTCAACTCCTCCCAGCGCGGAGAATCCGCGGGTCATGAGTAATATGGACTAACGGTAATCTGGTTCAACGGGAATCGCGGGCGTGGCGGGCGGGGCCGCGCAGAATTCATCGGCCCGCCCCACCCGCGGCAGGGTTCCCTTAGCGGAAAGGTCCCGGGGCGGGAAATCACTCATTGCGCAACAATGGCGCGGCCCGCGCGCGCAGGGCCAGCGCCGTGCCGGCATAGCCCAGCAGCAGCGTCAGCAGGGTGCAGCCCAGGATGGTGGCGGCCAGCGTGCCGGGCAGGAAGGCCCAGTCCGTCCGCATCACGTAGCGCGCCACGGCCCAGCTCGCCGCCGTGCCGCAGAGCGCCGCGATGACGCCCGCCGTGGCGCCGAGCAGGCCGAACTCCACCATCCACGCGCGGCGCACCTGGGCGCGGGTGGCGCCCACCACCTTCAGCACCACGGCGTCCCGCACGCGGCGGCGCTGGCCGGCGGCCATGGCGCCGGCCAGCACCAGCCCGCCCGCCAGCAGCGTGACCCCCGCCACCGCCGAGACGGCGGTGCCGAGCCGCTCCAGCAGGCCGGAGACCGCCTCCAGCGCGTCCCGCACGCGGATGCCGGAGACGTTGGGGAAGGCGTCGGTGATGGCGCGCAGCACGGCGGCATCGCGCGCCGGGTCGCCGCGCAGGGTGGCGATGTGCGTGTGCGGCGCCGCCTCCAGCAGCCCGGGCGAGGCGATCAGCACGAAGTTCAGCCCCAGCCCCTGCCACTCGATCTGCCGCAGGCTCGCCACCTTCAGCGCGATGTCGCGGCCGAGGATGTCGAGCGTTACCGTGTCGCCGACCGTGACGCCCCAGCCCTCGGCCAGCCGGGCGTCGAGCGAGAGCAGCGGCGGGCCGCTGTAGTCGGCCGCCCACCACCGGCCGGCCACCAGGCGGGTGCCCTCGGGCGGGGTCGCGGCATAGGTCAGGCCACGGTCGCCGCGCAGCGCCCAGCGCGTGTCCTCGGTGGCCTGCACCTGGTCCACCGGCACGCCCTTGATGGCGGTGATGCGCGCCCGCAGCGAGGGCACGCGGCGGATCTCCGCCACGCCGGGCTGCGCCAGGGCAAGCTCGTCGAAGCGCCGCGCCTGGTCGGACTGGATGTCGATGAAGTAGAAGTTGGGCGCCGCCTCGGGGAGCTGGTCCTGGATCTGGCGGCGGAGGTTGCCCTCGATCATCGCCACCGCCGAGAGGGTGGTCAGGCCGATGCCCAGCGCCACCAGCAGCAGCGCGGTGGGTGCGCCGGGGCGGTGCAGGTTGGCCAGCCCCAGGCGCAGCGCCGGGCGCCGCTGGTGCCGCCAGCGCCGCGCCAGTGCCATCAGCGCCGCGGCGCCGAGGCGGAACAGCAGCAGCGTGCCGCCGGCGGCGGCGCAGAAGCCGAGCGCGAAGCCCGGCTGCTCGGCGCTGCCCACCACCAGCGCCACCAGCGCCAGGGCGGCGGCGGCGTTCACCGCCAGCAGCGACCAACGCGGCCGCCCGCCCCCGCCCTGCACCACGTCGCGGAACAGCGCGGCGCCGGGGATCTCCCGCGCCCGGCCGAGCGGCCAGAGGGCGAAGGTGAGCGCCGTCAGCACGCCGTAGAGCGCCGCCTGGGCCAGCGGCAGCGGGTAGAAGCCGAGGCGCGGCGGCACCGGCAGGGCGCCCTCCAGCGCCCGCGCCGCCAGCACCGAGAGCCCCTGCCCCAGCAGCAGCCCGAGCAGGATGCCGAGCGCCGAGAGCACCAGCACCTGGAGCAGGTAGGTGGTGAAGATCACCCGCGCCGGGGCGCCCAGGCAGCGCAGCGTGGCGATGGTGCGCGCCCGCTGGTCCAGCCAGGCGCGCACGCCGGTGGCCACGCCGATGCCGCCCACCAGCAGCGCCGTCAGCCCGGCGAGCGTCAGGAAGGAGGCGGCACGGTCGAGGAAGCGGTTGACGCCGGGCGAGGCCTCGGCGGCGCCGCGGATGCGCCAGCCGCCATCGTCATGCGCCATGCGCAGCGCCTCGGCGAAGGGGCCGGGCGCCAGGCCGGGCGGCAGGGCGATGCGGTACTCGTACTGCACCAGGCTGCCGGGCTGGATCAGCGCCGTGGCCGGCAGGCTCTCCATCGCGATCATGGCGCGCGGGCCGAGGATGGCGGGGCTCGCCACCTTGTCCGGCTCCGAGCGGATGGTGCCGGCATGGCGCAGCCGCGCCTCGCCCAGCCGGATCTCGTCGCCGGGGGCGACACCGAGGCGCTCGGCCACCAGCGGGTCCAGCGCCACCTCGCCGGGGGCGAGGCGCCCGCCGCGCTCCGGCGGCAGCGCCGGCTCCAGCGCCAGCGCGCCGTAGAGCGGGTAGGCCCCGTCCACCGCCTTCAGCTCCACCAGGGAGCGCTCGCCCGAGGGGGCGATGGCCATGGCGCGCATCTCCACCACCTCGGAGAGGCGGGCGCCCTGGCCGGTGATCCAGTCCCGCGCCGCTTGCGGCATGGGGCGGTAGGAGACGCGCACCGAGAGGTCGCCGCCCAGGATGCGGGCGCCGTCGGCGGAGAGCCCCGCCTGGATGCCGGCGCGCAGCGTGCCGACGGCGGCGATGGCCCCCACCCCCAGCGCCAGGCAGGCCAGCACGATGCGCAGCCCCCGCAAGCCCCCGCGCAGCTCCCGCCGCGCGAAGCGCAAGCTCAGCCCGAAGGTGCCGCTCACGAGGAAGCAGCCGGGGGGGGCGTGGCGCTGTCTTCCACCAGCAGGCCATCGGCCATGCGCAGGCGGCGGCCGCAGCGGGCGGCCAGCGCCGGGTCGTGGGTGATCAGCAGCAGGGTGGTGCCGAGCTGCTCCCGCAGGCCGAACAGCAGGTCCATCACCGCCTGGCCGGTGGCGCCGTCGAGGTTGCCGGTGGGCTCGTCGGCCAGCAGCAGGCTGGGCTCGCCCACCACGGCGCGGGCCAGCGCCACGCGCTGCTGCTCGCCGCCCGAGAGCTGCCCGGGGTAATGCTCCAGCCGGTGGCCGAGCCCGACCCGCCCCAGCGCCACGCGGGCGCGCTCGAAGGCATCGGCCCGCCCGGCGAATTCCAGCGGCACGGCGACGTTCTCCAGCGCCGTCATGGTCGGGATGAGGTGGAAGGCCTGGAAGACGATGCCGAGATGGTCGCGCCGGAAGCGCGCGAGGCCATCCTCATCCAGCCGGCCGAGATCGGTGCCGGCGACCCGCAGGCCGCCGCCAGTGGCGCGCTCCAGCCCGGCCAGCAGCATCAGCAGCGAGGTCTTGCCCGAGCCCGAGGGGCCGACCAGCCCCACCGCCTCACCTTGTTTCACGTCCAGATCAAGGCCGCGGAGGATGTTGACCTCACCCCCCGGCCCCGCCACCTTGAAGGCGAGCCCGCGGGCCTCGATGAGGTTTGCGTCGCGTCCGGCCCCCGCGGGGGGCCTCGCAGCGGGGGAACGGATGGCGTTCGGTGCGTCCAGCATGTTCCGCAGATATGGCCGGCGTGCCGCACTGCGAAGGGCAGCTCTCGGTATCGGAATATTTCTTTCGGTGTGGCCAGCCCGGGCGCAGGAGCCGGTGCGGCTGCTGATCCTGGGCGATTCCATCACCGCCGGCTATGGGCTGGCGCCGGAGGAGGCCTTCCCCGCCCAGCTGCAGAAGGCGCTGCGGGAGGCGGGGGAGGCGGTACGCGTCATCCCCGCCGGGGTCTCGGGCGACACCACGGCGGGCGGCAAGGCGCGGCTCGACTGGGCGCTGGCCGACCGGCCGCAGGCGGTGATCGTGGCGCTCGGCGGCAATGACGGGCTGCGCGGCCTGCCGCCGGCCGACAGCCACGCCAACCTCGACGACATCCTGAACCGCCTCGCGGCGCGCGGCCTGCCCACCCTGCTGGCCGGGATGCTGGCGCCGCCCAATCTCGGCGCCGAATACGGCCGGGATTTCGCCGCCACCTTCACCCGGCTGGCCGAGGCGTATCCCCAGGTCGTCTTCTACCCCTTCCTGCTGGAGGGCGTGGCGGGCGAGCCGGCGCTGAACCAGCCGGACCGGATCCATCCCAACGCGCAGGGCGCGGCGGAGATGGCGCGGCGCATGCTCCCCGCCGTGCGGGAGCTTCTGTCCAAGGTGCAGGGAGGTTGAGCCGCCATGCCACGCCTGTTCGTTGCCCTGCCCCTGCCGGAGGCGCTGCGGGAGCAGCTCTCCGACCTTGCCGGCGGACTTCCCGGCGCGCGCTGGGTGCCGCCCGAGAACTACCACCTGACGCTGCGCTTCATCGGCGAGGTCGAGGGCTGGCGCGCGGATGAGCTGGACGAGGCGCTGGCCGGCATCCGCGCCAGGCCCTTCGACCTCCAGCTGGCGGGGCTCGACATCTTCGAGAAGGCCGGGCGCATCCACTCGCTGCATGTGAAGGCCGAGCGCGGCGAGCGGCTGGCGCATCTCCAGTCCAAGGTGGAGACGGCGCTGCAGCGTGCCGGCCTGCCGCCCGAGCGCCGCCGCTTCGCGCCGCACGTGACGCTGGCGCGCACCGACAAGGTGGCGCCCGACAAGCTGATCGGCTTCGTCCAGGCGCACAACCTGTTCCGCCCGCCGCCGGTGGCGGTGGAGCGCTTCTCCCTGTTCTCCTCCCGCCTCGGCAAGGAGCAGGCGCATTACGAGGCGGAGGTGGATTATCCGCTCGAAGGCGACGATGCCGGCCGTTCCGGGCTTGCCGGGCGCGAGGCGGAGTTCTAGGCAGCCGCCGGGATGACCCGGCTGCGCCCCTTCCTGCTGAGCCTGTTCACGCTGCTCCTGGTCGGCCAGGGGCTGGTGGCGGCGACGCACTGCCTGCGCATGGCGCAGCCGCGCGCGGACGGCCTGCTGCTGCACCTCTGCACGCCGGACGGGCTGAAGCTGGTGCAGCTCCCCCCCGATCCGGCGGACGGTCCCGGGCAAGGCGGGGAGGAGGACGGCCCCGCCGGCAGCCCCGACCTCAGCGGCTGGTGCCTGGCCTGCCACGCCACGCCGCAGCTGGCCCTGCCCGCGCCGCCCCTGCTGCCGGCGCCGCACTGGCGCCTAGCCGATGCCGGGCTGCCGCTGCCGGAGGCCAGGGCGCCCCGCCCGCCGGCCCGCGCGCCGCCCGCCCTGCCCCGCGCGCCACCCGCCGCCGCCTGAACACGCGCCGCCGACCTTTCCCAACTCCCCGGGCCGCCCTGGCCCGAAACCGGATTTCTCCCGCATGTTCACGCGTCGCCTGATGCTGGCCGCCCTGCCGGGCCTGAGCCTCTGCACCCTTGCCCGCCCCGCCGCCGCCCACAGCTACACGCTCGGGGATATCGAGATCGGCCATCCCTGGAGCCGCGCCGCGCCGGCCAACATCACCGGCGCCGGCTTCATGACCCTGCGCAACACCGGCACCACGCCCGACCGGCTGGTGGGCGGCAGTGCCGACATCGCCCGCGCGGTGGAGATCCACACCCACATCCATGAAGGCGGGGTGATGCGCATGCGCCCCGTCGAGGGCATCGAGATCGCGCCCGGTGCCGAGGTGCAGCTTGCCCCCGGCGGCTATCACCTGATGCTGATCGGGCTGAAGCAGGCGCTGCGGAAGGATGACCGCGTGCCCGTCACCCTCGTCTTCGAGCGGGCCGGCCGCATCACCGTCGAGCTGGCGGTGGCGGCGGCGGGCGCCAGCCCGGGGCGGAGCGGCGGCGGCCACCAGCATTGAGGGCGGCGCGGGCCAGGGCGGTGGTGGCGGCGGCGGCGGCGGCGCGCGAAGCCGGCGCTTGACCGCGGCCCCGCGCCGCGGGAAGCCTCGCCCATGTCCGCACCGCCCCTCATCATCCTGACCGGCGCCGGCATCTCCGCCGAATCCGGCCTCGCCACCTTCCGCGATCCGGACGGGCTCTGGGCCCGCCACCGCATCGAGGATGTCGCCACGCCGGAGGCCTTCGCGCGCGACCCGGCGCGGGTGCATGCCTTCTACAACATGCGCCGCGCCCAGCTGCGCGACCCCGCCATCCGGCCCAATGCCGCGCATGACGCGCTGGCCTGGCTGGCCGCGCGCTGGCCGGCGCCCTTCCTGCTCGTCACCCAGAACGTGGACGACCTGCATGACCGCGCCATGGGAGAGGACGCCCCCTCCCTGCTGCACATGCATGGCCGGCTGGGCCATGCCCGCTGCCTGCGCTGCGGCGCCACCC
Source organism: Teichococcus aestuarii (assembly GCF_042651065.1). Classification (NCBI taxonomy): domain Bacteria; kingdom Pseudomonadati; phylum Pseudomonadota; class Alphaproteobacteria; order Acetobacterales; family Roseomonadaceae; genus Roseomonas; species Teichococcus aestuarii. The sequence continues at coordinate 10,551 of NZ_JBHSCH010000069.1, read as the reverse complement.
GGCCCTGGGCCGGCGATCTGTCCACGGAAACCCCCTGCCCCGGCTGCGGCGAGACCGGCGGGATGCGGCCGGATGTGGTGTGGTTCGGCGAGGTGCCGCTCGGCATGGAGCGGATCGAGGCGGCGATGGTGGGGTGCCGGCTGTTCGTCTCCATCGGCACCTCCGGGCAGGTCTATCCGGCGGCGGGGTTCGTGGCGGCGCTGCGCGGCCGGGCGCGCACGGTGGAGCTGAACCTCGAGCCCAGCGCCGGCAGCCGCCTCTTCGACGAGGCGCGGCACGGGCCAGCCACGGAGCTGGTGCCCGCCTTCGTGGCGGCGCTGCTGGCGGAGCACGCGCCCTGACCCTGGAGGAAGCCGCCGCCGCCGCGCGCGCCTGCACCCTCTGCGCCGCCGCCCTGCCACTGGGGCCGCGCCCTGTCTTCCGGGTGGGCGAGACGGCGCGGGTGCTGATCATCAGCCAGGCGCCGAGCAGCCGGGTGCACGTCACCGGCCTGCCCTGGAACGACGCCTCGGGCGAGCGGCTGCGCGGCTGGATGGGCATCGACCGCCCCACCTTCGACGATGGCGCGCGGGTGGCGATCGTGCCGATGGGGCTGTGCTACCCCGGCCGCCTGCCCCGGGGCGGCGACGCGCCGCCGCGCCCGGAATGCGCGCCGCTCTGGCACCCCCGCCTGATTCCGCCGATGCGCCAGGTCCGGCTCACCCTGCTGGTGGGGGCGCATGCGGTGCGGGCGGTGCTGGGCCGGGCCGCGGCCTCGCGCTTCGGCGAGACGGTGCGGGACCAGGCGGCGCTGCGGCCCCGCGGGCTGGCCGTGCTGCCCCACCCCTCCTGGCGGACCAAGGTCTGGGCCGATGCCAGGCCCTGGTTCGAGCAGGCCGTGCTGCCGGGGCTGCGCGAAGCGGTGGCCCGGGCTCTGGCGGGCTGAAGGCGGGCGGGCTGAAGCCTCAGCCCTCGCCTTCCAGCCGGGCGATCTCCTCGTCGGAGAAGCCGAAATGGTGGCCGATCTCGTGGATCAGCACGTTGCGCACCAGCCGGAACAGATCCTCCCCGGTCTCGATCCATTCCACCAGGATGGGCTCGCGGTAGAGGAGGATCATGTCCGGCTCGGCGGCCACGCCGAGGCTGGTCTTCTCGGTCAGCGGCGTGCCGCGGTAGAGGCCGGTCAGCTCCCAGGGGTGCTGGAGGTCCATCGCCTCCAGCGTCTCCTCGTCGGGCACGTCCTCGACCAGGATGGCGACGCCCCGCACCGCCTCGCGCAGCGCCTGCGGGATGGCGGCGAAGGCGGTCTCCGCCATGTCCTGGAGGTCCTCGAGGGAGGGGGGATGGTTGAAGCGCATGTCCGTCATCCTAGCATCCCTCACCGCCCTGGGCGACCACGCCGCGGCCTCAGGAAGGGCGCGGTGCAGGGCCGGCCGGGGGCGGCGCGGCCTGGGTGGCCCCGCGCTCCGATACCAGCGCGTCGCGGATTTCCATCAGCAGCTTCTCCTGCGTGGTGGGCGCGGGCGGCGCGCTCTGCTCCTCCCTGTGCCGCACGCGCAGCCGGGTGAGCATGCGCAGCAGCCAGAAGATCGCCATCGCCACGATGAGGAAGCGGATGATGGCGTTGATGAACAGGCCGATGGCCAGGACCGCCGCGCCGCTCTGCCGCGTCGCCTCCAGCGAGGGGCCGCGCTCGCCGCTCAGCACGACGAAGACGTTGGAGAAGTCGACGCCGCCGATCATCAGGCCGATCAGCGGATTGATCAGGTCCTGCACCAGGGAGTTGACGATGCCGGTGAAGGCCGCGCCGATGACGATGCCGACCGCGAGGTCGACAACGTTGCCGCGCATGATGAAGGCCTTGAACTCCTTCACCCAGAGCGGCTCGTGGACGGGGATGGGCGGCTTCATGGTGCCTCCTGCTGCGGAAGGAGGACGTGCCTCCCATTGTCGGGCTGGCCGTGGCGGGGCAGGATCGTGCCATGCGCACCGCCCTGCCCGGCCTCGGCCAACAGATCACCTTCGTCTATGCCGAGCAGCCCGAGGCCAGCTGGCATTTCTACGAGACTGTCCTGCAACTGCCGCTGGTGCAGGACCAGGGGCGCTGCCGCATCTACGCGGTGGCGGGCGGCGCCGACGCGCCGCGGGCCTTCCTGGGAGTCTGCCGCGCCCGTGCCCCCCGGGCCGGGGACGAACCGCGGGCGGAGGGCGGCGTGGTGATCACCTTCGTCACCCCGCAGGTCGCGGAATGCCACGCCCTGCTGAAGGCGCGGGGTGTGGAGGTGGGCGAAGCGCCCGCCTGGTCGGAAGCCTATGGCGTGGAGCACTTCTTCTTCCGCGATCCGGCGGGCTACCTGCTGGAGGTGCAGCGCTTCGGCCGTGGCGGCTGGCCGGAGCCTGCGGATCAGGCATGAGCCCGGCCCGGCCGGGCCGGGCACCCTGGCCGGAGGCTGCCTCGGAAAGGCTGCCTCCGGCCGTTTCCCTCAGGGCGAGGTGCGCGGCGCCGGGCTGACCGGCGTCGGGCTGGACATGGCGCCGCCGCTGGTGGTGCCGCCGCCCGTCGTGGTGGTCGCGGCGCCGCCGGAGCCGCCCATGCCCGTGCTGCCCGTGCCCGAGCCGCTCATGCCGCTGCCGGTGCTGCTGGTGCCCGTGCCGCTCATGCCCGAGCCGCTCATGCCCGAGCCGCCCATGCCGCTGCCGGTGTTGCCCGTGCTGCTGGCGGGACGCGGGTTGGCGGGGGTGCCACCCGGCTCCACCACCATGCCACCGCCCATATAGGCGCCGTCGCTGTTGGCGCGGCTGCCACGGGAGGAGCTGCGGCTGCTGCCGCGGCGGTTGGTCTCGTCGAGCGGCGTGCGCACCTCCGGATCGCGCCACAGCGGGCGGCCGAGATTGACGTCGGAGGGAGAGGTGGTGGCGCCCGTCACGGCGCCGGCGCCACCGCCGACCACCGCACCCACCGCCGCGCCCACCGGGCCGCCCAGCGCGCCCACGCCGGCCCCGGTGGCGGCACCGGCGGCCGCGCCGCCCTGCACCCGCTCGCGCTCATCCGTGCCGCAGGCGGCCAGCGCCAGGGCCAGAGCGGCGGCACCCATCACATGTAATCTCATCGGAGTTCTCCCTGTCTGCGTTCGCAACAACGCGGGGCAGGGAGAAAGGTTGTGCCGCCACTCTGGCCCGGCCTCCGCCAGGATCAGCCGGAGAGCATGGTGCGCGGCAACCAGGTGACGATGCCGGGGAAGACGGTGACGATGGCGACCGCCACCACCATCAGCAGGAAGAAGGGCAGCGTCGCCCGCGCCACGGCGAAGATGCCCTGCCCCGTCAGCCCCTGGATGACGAAGAGGTTGAAGCCCACCGGCGGCGTGATCTGCGCCATCTCGACCACCAGCACGATGAAGATGCCGAACCACACCAGGTCGAACTGCGCCGCCGAGATCACTGGCAGCACCACCGAGGCGGTGAGCACGATCATGCTGATGCCGTCGATGAAGCAGCCGAGGATCAGGTAGATCACCGTCAGCACCAGGATGATCATGCCCGGGCTGAAGCCCTGCTCGCCCACCCAGGCGCCCATGGCGGCGGGAATGCCGGAATAGGCCATGGCCTGGGTCAGGAAGGCGGCGCCGGCCAGGATCAGGTTGATCATGCAGGCAAGGCGCGTGGCGCCCATCAGGCTGTCGCGCAGCGAGGCCCAGCTCAGCGTGCCGCCCCAGGCCGAGAGCGCCAGCGCGCCGACGACGCCGAACACCGCCGCCTCCGTCGCCGTGGCCCAGCCGAAATAGATGCTGCTCATGACAAAGCCGATGAGCAGCATCACCGGCACGAGCTGGGCGCTTTCCCGCAGCTTCTGGCGCAGCGGCATGGAGGGGTCGCGCGGTGGCGTCAGCTCCGGGTGCAGCAGCGACCAGACGGCGATGTAGCCGCTGAACAGCGCCACCAGCAGCAGCCCCGGCAGCACGCCGGCGATGAACAGCCGCACCACCGAGACCTCGGCCGCCACGCCATAGACGATCATCACGATCGAGGGCGGGATCAGCAGGCCGAGCGTGCCGGCGCCGGCCAGGCTGCCCATGGCCATGGGCAGGTGGTAGCGCCGCTGCGTCAGCGCCGGCAGCGACATCTTGCCGATGGTCGCGGCGGTGGCGGCGGAGGAGCCGGAGACGGCGGCGAAGATGGCGCAGCCGATGACGTTCACATGCATCAGCCGCCCCGGCAGGCGCTGCACCCAGGGGGCGAGGCCGCGGAACATGTCCTCCGACAGCTTGGTGCGGAACAGGATCTCGCCCATCCAGATGAACAGCGGCAGGGCGGCCAGCGTCCAGGAGGCCATGGCCTGCCAGATGGCGGTGCCCATCACCTTCTCCACCGGCATGGCCGGCATGGCGGGGATCAGCCAGGGCAGCACGACGACGCCGCAGAAGCCCACCAGCATCAGCGCCAGGCCGATCCAGACGCCGAGGCCGAGGAACAGGAACAGCAGGGCCAGCAGCAGCAGCCCCGCCTCGGTTTGCGCGAGATCCATCAGAGTTCCTCCGCCGCGCGGTCCAGCGCCGAGCCCTCGCCGGCGCGGCGGTAGGAGGGCGTGCCGCCGGCCAGGTGCACCACCAGGTCGTCCAGCAGGGAGAGGGCGAACAGCACCACCCCCACCGCCGAGAGGGCCTGCGGAATCCACAGCTTCCAGGGCACGGTGCCCTGCGCCACGTCGTCGAACTCCAGCGAATCGGTGGCGAGGTCGGAGAGCGACCAGGCGAGCGCCAGCACCACGGCCAGCGCCAGCAGCAGCGCCACCGCCTCCAGCAGGAATTGCGCCCGGCCCCGCAGCCGGCCGATGATCAGGTCCACGCGGATATGCGCGCCATGGCGGAAGGCATAGGCCAGCGGCAGCAGCGCGGAGGCTGCCACGGCGAAGGAGGTGAGGTCGTCCGCCCCCGCCACCGTCAGGCCGAGGAAGCGCCCGCCCACCTGGGCGGCGATGACGAGGGCGATGGCGGTGAGCGCCAGCGCGCCCCCCACCCCGCCCAGCAGATACAGGAAGTCGAGCACGGATCGCAGGGCGCGCATGCGTGGCCTCTCGGGTTCGGCGATTGCGGCGGGGCAGGCCGCCGCCCGGGCGAAGGCCCCTGGCGGGGGCCTTCCGGGCGGCGGCGGCGCGGCGGGCGTGGCCTCAGGCCGCGCGGTAGGCGTCGATCAGCTTCTTGCCATCCTCGCCGGCCTTGGCGAGCCACTCCTGCACCATGGTCTCGGAGACCTTGGCCATGCCCTCGCGCAGCGCGGCGGAAGGCTGGTTCACCGTCATGCCGCGCTCGGCCAGGATCTTCTCGCGCGCCACCTGCTCGGCGGCCGACATCTCCCAGCCGCGCGTCTCGGCCGCCTTCGCGCCGTCCAGCACCGCCTTGCGTGCTGCCTCGGGCAGCGCCTCCAGCGCGCGGGTCTGCACCATCACCGCGTTCTTGGTCCAGGTGAAGCCGATCGGCGTGAAGAACTTGGCGAAGTCCCAGGCCTGCACGTCGACGCCGGTGGCGGCGGAGGTGACCATGCTGTTGACCACGCCGGTAGCGAAGGCCTGCGGCACCTCGGCCGCCTGCACCAGGGTCGGCGTGGCGCCGACCAGCGTGGCGAATCGGTTGGTAGCGGCGCTGAAGGTGCGCATCTTGTTGCCGCGCAGCGCCTCGATCGAATCCACCGGGAAGTTGGTGTAGAAGCCCGAGGGCGGCCACGGCACCATGTAGAGCAGCGTGATGCCGGTGCGCTTCAGCCGCGCCTCGATATAGGGGCGGGAGAGGTCGGCCAGCTTGCGCGCCTGCTCATAGGAGGTGACGAGCTGCGGGATGCCGTCCACCTCGAAGAACGGGTCCTCGTTGCCATAGGCCGAGATCAGGATCTCGCCCATCTGCACCTGGCCGGTCTGAATGCCGCGGCGGATCTCCGGCATCTTCAGCAGCGCGGCGTTGGTGTGCATCTGGATCTGCAGCGCGCCGCCCGAGGCCTGCTGCGCCGCCTCGACGAACTGCCGCAGGTTGCGGGTGTGGAAGTTGCCGTCCGGATAGGGCGTGGCCAGCTGCCAGCGCGCCTGCGCCAGGGCCTCCCGCCCGGCGAGCGGCAGCAGCGCGCCGGCGGCGCCGGCCGCGAGAAGGGAACGCCGGTGGATGTTCATGAACCCAGACCCCTGCCTGTTTTGCTTGGCGGGCATCATCGTCGCGCCCGCGAAAGCCTTGCAAGGGTGTTTCGGACATCCGCCGTCGCGCAGGCGCGCGCCGGAGGGCGGCTTCCGCGCAGTTCCTGGGCGGTTCCTGACCGCCTTCTGTGCAGCGCGGCGCCGCCCCGCCGCTCAGCCGCCCCGCCGCTCAGCCCCCGGAGGTGACGTAGTTGCGCAGGTCGCTCGCCTCCTGTTCCGCCTCGGCGATGCGCGCCTTCACCAGATCGCCGATCGAGACCATGCCGACCAGGCTGCCCGCCCCGTCCAGCACCGGCAGGTGGCGCACGCGCCGGTCGGTTACCATGGAAAGGGCGGCGGTGATCGGCGTCTCGGGCGAGACGGTGTGCAGCACGCGGGTCATGAGCTGGTCGGCCTGCAACCGGCCGATTCCCTCCGGCTGGCCGGCCAGGGCACGGACGATGTCACGCTCGCTGAGGATGCCGAGCACGCCGCCCTGCGCGTCCCGCACCAGCACGGCGCCGATGCGGTGCTGCGCCAGGGTGCGCGCGACGGCCGCGGCATCGTCCTGCGGCCCGACGGAGACCACCTGTGAGCCCTTGCCGCGCAGGATGTTCGCAATCGTCATGGCGGGGTTCCCTTGGCATGCGGGCTGGCGCCGCCAGGGGAAGACGGCACGGCCCGCCTTGGTTGTTACGGCAACGATGCTGCGCGCGGGGTGGCCAAGTCCAGGGGAATCGGCGGCGGTGGATGCCGCTCAAGCGGCCGTGCGGCCGAGCAGGCGCAGCGCCTCCGCCTCCGCCCGGCGGATGCCGAGCACGAAGACCTGCCGGTCGCGCCGCGCCAGCCCGTCCAGGTCCGCGCCGGTCAGCAGGGCCAGGGCGCCGGCCGCCCCGGGGTTGGGCAGGGCGGCGGTGAGGCCCATGAGCCGCCCCGAGGCATCCACCACCGGGCCGCCCGAATAGCCCAGCAGGGCCGGCATGCGGGCGGTGAAGCCACGGCCGAAGCCCGGCATTTCGGCATCCGGCGCCTCGACATGCCCCTGCGCGATGGCGGAGCCGAAGCCCGGCGCGCCGGCGGCCCACACCGCCTCCCCCTCGCGCGGCAGCTCGGCGGCGCGCGGCGCGGCGGCCAGGAAGCCGGGCGGCACGCACAGCACGGCAAGGTCCATCCGCGCGCTGCGGCCGGCCAGCGCGGCCTCGGCCTCCGCGCCATCGGCGCGGCGGAGGCGCGCGCCCGTGGCCCCGGCCTCCAGCAGATGCGCGCAGGTCAGCACATGCCGGGTGCCGAAGCCCACCGCCGCGCCGCGCCCGCCCTGGCCGTTGTAGAGCACGGCCGATCCTCCGGTGGCGATGGCCTCGGCCGGGGTGCCCCGCGCCTGCTGCCCGAACGGGGCCGCGCAGCCTGCCAGCAGGCTCGCGCTGCTGCCCAGGGCAAGGCTCCCCAGGGCGGCGCGCAGCAGGGCACGACGAGGCGGCGAGGCAGCAAGCATTCGAAAATCTCCCGGCATCCATCAACCTATTGGTTAGGAGTGTTAGCCAAACCCTTCAAAACACACACCTCACGAGCGCGTGATCTCCGAAGTCTCAGCCTAGGAGCCGGAAGTGAAGAAAACCTTGATAAGGAACAGCACGGCCAGCAGCACCAGCAGCCAGGCCAGGAACCGCCACCGTCCGCCGCGGCCCGGAGGCCGCCGGTCATTGGCCGGTGCGGGCGGGGGGCGGTAGGGCGGCAGCACGCGCATCGCCCAGTCAGGCTTCGGCTGGGGGCCGGGGCGTGGTTCAGCCATCCAGCGAGGCCTCCCGCAGGAAGGCCTCCTGCGCCGCCGTCTCGATGGCGCCGGGGTGGTAGTGCCGGCGGATGAAGGCCACCGGTTCCTCCGTCACGCCGCTGCGGCGGGCGAGGCAGCCCAGCACCAGGCCGGTGCGCCCCAGCCCGGCGCGGCAGCCGACATAGGCCGCCTCACCCGCCCGCAGCGCCGCCAGGGTGGCGGCGAGCGCCGCGCGCAGCGCCGGCAGGTCGTCCGGCACGCCGAAATCGGGAATCGGGAGGAGGAGGGTGGCACGCCGGCGGTTGGCGGCCCCGCCATCGAGGCAGAGGGCGAAGCCCTCCGCGGGGCAGGCGGCGAAGGGGCCGCCGCGCAGCCGGGCGGTGCCGCCGCCCGGCAGGGGCAGAGCCAGGCCGCCGAGGCCTGCGCCCTGCCCGCTCATGGTGCGGGGGTGGAAGTCCCGCCCGAAGGGGGCGGCAGCGGCTGCATCAGCGCCTCCGTCTCCCGCTTCAGCCGCAGGTAGGAGCGGAAGGAGAAGGGCAGCATGCCGCAGTAGATCAGCCCGGCCGCCGCCAGCGCCGCCCAGGGCTCGCTGACCAGCAGCGCGGCATAGGCGCCGATGGAGAGCAGCAGCGGCAGCACGTATTCGCGCCGCACCTTGAAGTTCTTGAACGACCAGGTGGGCAGGGTGCTGACCAGCATCAGCGCCACCGCGATCAGCAGCAGCCCGACGAAGGCCGGGTGCCGCACCGCGCCGGCCAGCCCCGTCCAGCCCCAGCCCTCGAAGGCCAGCGCGGCGAAGATGGGGAACATGCCGAGCAGCGCGCCGGCCGGCGCCGGAACGCCGGTGAAGAAGCTCTGCGCGTAGGCGGGCTTGGGCGGGGGGCCCGGCAGCGGCATCGGCCCCGCGTCCAGCGCCGCGTTGAAGCGCGCCAGCCGCAGCGACATGCAGACGGCGAACATCACGCAGGGCACGAAGCCGAGGCCGCGATACTCGTGCATGGTCCAAAGGTAGAGCACCATGGCCGGCGCCACGCCGAAGGAGAGGAAATCGGCCAGGCTGTCGAACTCGGCGCCGAAGCGGCTGGTGGCCTTGAGCAGGCGGGCGAGCCGCCCGTCCAGGCCGTCGATCGCGCCGGCCAGGATGATGAGGCCCGCCGCGGGCTCCCACCGCGCCTCCAGCGCGAAGCGCATCGCCATCAGCCCGGCGCAGAGGCCGAGCAGGGTCAGGATGTTCGGGATCAGCCGGTTGAAGGACTGGCCCTGAAAACGCGGCCGCTGGCGCGCGGCGAAGCGGAAGCGCCGCGAGGAGGAGGACGGGGCGGGGTGCCGGGGGGCCTCGTCCATCAGAGGACCGTGCCCGGCGCCATGGCCGCCGCGGGGTTGGGGGCGGGCGCCAGCTCGGCGATCACCGTCTCGCCGCCGATCATCAGCTGGCCTTCGGTCACCACCGGCTTCACGCCTTCCGGCAGGTAGAGGTCGGTGCGGCTGCCGAAGCGGATGATGCCGAAGCGCTCGCCGGCGCGGAGCTGGTCGCCCTCGCGCACGTTGCAGAGGATGCGTCGGGCGATCAGCCCGGCGATCTGCACCACCGCGATCTCCTGCCCGCCCGGCAGGCGGATCGCCAGGGCGTTGCGCTCATTGTCGTCGCTGGCCTTGTCCAGGCTGGCGTTGAGGAACTTGCCGTGCCGGTAGGCGATGCGGGTGACGATGCCATCGACCGGGCTGCGGTTGACGTGCACGTCGAGCACCGAGAGGAAGATCGCCACGCGCCAGCGCGGCGTGGCGCCAAGGCCGAGCTCGGCCGGCGGTACGGCGGGCGCCACGCTCACCACCCGGCCATCGGCGGGGGCGACGAAGACCGGCCGGTCCGGCGTCACCCGTTCCGGGTCCCGGAAGAAGTAGAGGCAGAACAGGGTGAAGGCGACACCGAGCCAGAACAGCCAGGAGCCCAGCAACAGGCCCCCGACCACGGCAACGGCCGCGCCACCGATGATGAAGGGCCGGCCAGCCGGATGCGGCGGGGCCAGGACCAAGCGAAGGCTTTCAATAAGCGCCATGATGCCCCTGGTTATGGTCCGTCGGGGAAGCGCAAACAATCCCTGACCGCTGACGCCCCGTCCGCCCTGCCCTGCCGCTCACGAGGGCGGCAGGGTGAAGACCTGGCCGGGATAGATGCGCCCCGGGTCGCGGATCTGCTCCTGGTTCGCACGGTAGATGATGGTGTAGCGGGTGCCGCGGCCATAGGTTGCGCGGGCGATGCGCCAGAGGTTGTGGCCCGGCTGCACCACGATGCGGCCCTCCGCCGGCCCTGCCGCATCGCGCTGGAAGGGCAGCTCCAGCCGCGCCGCCACCTGCCCCTGCGGGCCGAGCTGGTCCAGCCGCAGCGTGTGCAGGCCGGGCGCGGCCTGGGTCGAGGGCCGCAGCGCCCAGCGGCCCTCGGTGTCGGCGCGCGTGTCGCCGGCATGGCCCTGGTCGATGTAGAGGCGGAGATGGCTGCCGGCCGGCGCGCTGCCGGCGAAGCGCAGCCCGCCATCATCGTCGTAATCCACCACATCCAGCGCCAGCGCGCGGCCCGCCGGGGGCGCCGCCGGCCGGGCGGCAGGCCCCGCCGCCTGCAGCAGCCGTGGCGCGGCTCCGCCGGCCG
>NZ_JBHSCH010000068.1:0-22862 GCF_042651065.1 Teichococcus aestuarii | reverse complement strand
CTATCTCGGCCTGCTCAAGGCCAGCGACGCCGCGGCGCGCCAGTCGCGCAACGAGGCGGTCAGCGAGATCAGCCGGGGCCTGAAGGCCATGGCGAAAGAGTTGGGTGTGCCGGTGGTCGCCCTGTCACAGCTCAGTCGTGAGAATGAGAAGCGAGAGGGCAAGCGGCCCCAGCTCTCCGACCTGCGCGACTCTGGCAGCCTGGAACAGGACGCCGATGTGGTCGCCTTCCTGCACCGCGAACACTACTACCTCGCCAAGAATCCCCCGGCGAAGAAAGACAATGAGACGGCCGAGGATTTCTCGGCGCGCGAGATGGCCTGGCTGGATGCGGTGGACCGCTCCGCCGGCAAGGCCGAGCTGATCATCCACAAGCAACGTCAGGGGCCCACCGGGATCGTGCGCCTGCGCTGGAGCGCCGGCCTGACCTGGTTCCACGACGATCAAGACCACCCGGCGGAGTAAGAGCCATGCCGCGCCGCAAGCCCGACCTGATCCAGACCGCCATGGCGGACCCGAATTTCCGACTGCTGCCCCGCGCCCTGAAGGGCTTTTGGGTCGAGCTTGTGGAACTGCTGCTGGCGTCTCCGACACCCGGCAGGGTGTGCTTTCTCGGTTCGGTTTTCGCGTCGGTTTCCCGTCTGGTTTCCATCTCGGAACCCATCTCGGAAACCGACGTGGAAACCCACCTGGAAACCTTCGCGCGCCTCGGCCTGATCGAGCTGGACCGCGAGGCGAACGCGATCCTCTCCGCCACCTACCGCGCCGAGAGCGCCAAGGCGGAAGCGGCCAGGAACAATGGGAAAAACGGCGGCCGGCCCCGCAAGGGCGAGAGCAAGGAGGAGGCTCTGGCGCGCCGCCAGGGCAACCTCATGCTGCCGGTCACGGGCGGCAGATCCGAAACCCAAGAAACCGACGCGGAACCAATCCGGGAAAGCTCGCGCGCGGTTACTACTACTTCCTCTTCTAAAGAGGTTGGTAGTACCGCGCGCGAGGCTGCGGCCTCGGTTTCGCTGGGCCACGAGTTGGCCGAGATCGCCGGAATGAACGCGGTGAGCGGCGGGTACGATTTCAGCTGGGTGCGCGGTTGGCTGAGCCAGGGCGCCACCCCCGACATGATCCGCCAGGCGGTGCGCGCGGTCGCCGCTCGCAAGGGCTACTCCGGCGCCGGGATCCACACCTTCAAGTATTTCGACGGCGCGGTGCAGCGCACGATGCAGCAGCGGGCGGCCAAGCCCGCCGGCGGCGACGAGCTGCTGCAGAGCATGGCGGAGGACGATTACCGCGCCCGCATGATCGCCTACGCGCAAAGCGGCAAGGGCCCCCGGCCCAGCCGCGCGGCCTGACCCACATTCCGGAGGACTGACCATGGCACTGACGCTGCTGATCAATGGCCGTCCCCTGCCGGCGCCCGATGCCCGCGGCCTGACGGAGGGCGCCGGCGCCGTGCGGGCCGGGCAGGTCTTCGTGATGAGCGACAGCCTGCGCGATGCGCTGCTGGCGGCGGCCGCTGAGCTGCGCGGCATCACCCGCTCCGCTGCGGCGCCGGAGGAGGAGAAGCCGCGCATGCGGCTGAAGCTCCAGACGCCCCTGCACTTGCTGCTGGAACGGGGCCACATCCGCAAGATGCAGCACCAAGCCGGCCATGAGATCGGCCGAGTCATGGAGGCCATCGCCGGCGGCGGCCCAGCCCTGGCGCAGAACCGCTACGGCGAGACGATCAGCGGCGGCCAGGCGCCCGACATCCCGGTGTGCCTGCTGCCTGCGCTCAACCATCGCTTCTTGCCCTGGAAGCGCTGGGCGCAGGAGCAGCGGGTCAGCCGGCGCTCGCCCTACACGCTGTTCACCGTCACGGCCGCCGTCTGCTTCGAGAGCTATGGCCCGGACCAGGTGGCCGGCGCTCTGGGGCTGCACCGCAGGACCGTCATCGAGAGCATCCAGCGCTCGCTGTGGCGCTATTGCCTGATCGCTGGCTGGGAATCGGAGGAGGCCGCTTGACGCTTCGGCCGGTTTCGACCTACCAATTCGATATTGCTTCTATTTGCGCCCGGATGGCTCCACAGCCGCCCGGGCGCAATGCGTTTGGGGGTGTCCATGCCGATTGATCCCCCGACCCACCGCCCGTCCTGGCTGCCGAGGAAGGCCACCGCGCGGGAGTATGACCGCGCTCGCGGCTCGGCCCGGCAGCGCGGCTATGACGCACAGTGGGAACGCCTCCGCGCCGAGGTTCTGCGTGAACGCCCGTGCTGCGAGGCTCCAGGGTGCGGCAGCCGGGAGCGCCTGAACGTGGATCACATCGTCTCGGTGCGCCTGGCGCCGGAGCGCCGCCTGGATCGAACCAACCTCCGCGTCCTCTGCCAGCCCTGCCACTCCGCCCGGACGGCCCGCGATCAGGGCTTCGGTCGCAGTGGCGGCCGGGGGTAGGGGGGGTCAAATCCCTGAGGGGTTTGGGCGGCCGGACCGTGTTGGGGTCATTCTTGTGTGGCCGCGATATTCCGAAATCTTTTTTCGAGGGAGGGGGGCTAAGCCCCTGATGCGCAATGGGGAGGCGACCTGACCCGGCCGGGCTGCAGGAGCTGAAGGGCAATCCTGGCAAGCGCCGGAAAACGCCTGCCCAGCCGCCGCAGTCCACCAGTGGCGTGGTCCCGCCGACGCGCCTGGACGATGCGGCGCGCGAGATCTGGGCCCGGCTGGCGCCGGATCTCGAGCGCATGAACTTCCTCCGCGCCACGGACGTGCACGCCTTCGCGCGCTACTGCTCCGCGCTGACCCGGTACTACAAGGTCACGGAAGACCTGCACGCGAAGGGCGAGACCTACACCTCCGCCTCGGCGCACGGGACGCTGGAGCGCATCCATCCGCTGTTCGTGGTGCAGGAGCGGCTGGCCAAGAGGCTCGAGAGCCTCGAGGACCGCTTCGGCCTGAACCCGGCGGCGCGCCAGCAGATCATGATGCGCCTCGCGCAGCATCAGCCACAGCTGCCGCTTGCGGCGCCGAACGCGGAGAAGCAGCCGGAGCAGAGCGCGGCGCCGGAGCCGCCGGTGGCTGCCTCACCGATGGGCTTCCTGAACACGCCCCAGCGGCTGAACTAACCCGCCGCCCATGCTGCAGACGTTGCCGCCGCCCCCGATGCCGCTCGGGGGTGAGCAGTATGGCGCGTGGTGGGATGAGGCGGCCGCGCAGGCCGCCTGCGACTTCTTCGAGCGCTACATCCGCCACACGGAGGCGGAGTGGGCTGGCCATGCCTTCCGCCTCCAGCCCTGGCAGCGCGACCGGATCGTGCGGCCGATCTTCGGGTGGAAGCGCGCGGACGGCACGCGTCTGATCCGGCAGGTCTGGATCGAAGTGCCCCGCAAGAACGGGAAGACGGAGCTCGCCGCCGGCCTCGCGGTGCTGATGCTGCTGGGGGATGCCGAGTTCGGCGGCCAGATCTACTCCATGGCCGTGGACAAGGATCAGGCCAAGATCGTGTTCAGCAAAGCGGGCACGATGATCAGCCTGAACCCGGAGCTGCAGCGCCATCTGGAGGTGCTGAAGACCAGCATCTTCTGTCCGCAGCTCTCGGCCGCCTTCAAGCCGCTGGCCGGCGGCGGGTCGGGGAGCAAGCACGGGTTCAGTCCCTCCGGCGCCATCGGCGACGAGGTGCACGAGTGGACCAGCGGCGAAGTGGCGGACGTGGTGCACAAGGGCACCGCCGCGCGTCGCCAGCCGCTGGAGATCTACATCACCACGGCCGGAGTGGCGGGGCAGGGCTATGCCTGGGAGCAGCACGAGCTGGCCGTGGCGATCCTGGCCGGCGAGGTGGTGGACCCCACGTTCCTGCCGGTGATCTGGGCCGCGCCTGAGAATGCCGACTGGAAGCTGGAGGCGACCTGGCGGGCGGCCAATCCGAATTACGGGATCTCGGTCAAGGCCGACTACATGCGGAAGGAGGCTGAGAAGGCAGCCCGCTCCCCCCGGGCGGAGAACGACTTCAAGCGCTTCCACCTGAACATGTGGACGGAGCAGACCACGCGGTGGCTGCCCATGGACAGCTGGAACGCCTGCACCGCCGACCGGCACAACCCGGATCTGTGGCGCGAGCTGTTCGGCCGCATGCGCGGCAAGCGCTGCTACGGCGGGCTGGACCTGTCCATCAGCCGCGACCTGACCGCGCTGAGCTGGCTGTTTCCGCCGCAGCCTGGTGTGGAGCGCGCCACCTTCCTGTGGCGGTTCTGGCTGCCATCCGCGACCGTGGCTGGCCAGCCGCTACGGCGGCGGGCGCGGTACGAGGCGTTCCACGAGGATGGCTCGTTGGTGCTGACCAGCGGCAACGTGGTGGACTACGCCTTTGTGGAGAAGGCCATCAAGCAGGACGCCGAGGCGTTCGATGTGCAGTGGCTCGGTTTCGACCGGTACAACGCGACGCAGCTCTCCATCGATCTGCGCGACAAGCACGACATCAACGTTGAGAAGTTCGGCCAGGGCTTCGCCAGCATGAACGCCCCGAGCCGCGAGTTCGAGCGGATGGTGCTTGGCGAGATGATGGAGCACGGCAACCACCCGATCGCCAAGTGGATGGCCCAGAATGTCGCGATCGAGGGACCAGACGCGGCGGGCAACATCAAGCCGACAAAGAAGGGTGTGGGTGATGCTGCGCCAAAGATCGACGGCATCGTGGCGGCCATCATGGCGGTGGGCGGATCGATGAGCGCGCCCGCCGAAGAGCAATTCGAATACACGGGGATGTAGATGGGCCTCCTGCAGCGTCTGGCCGCCCCGTTCACGGGCGCGGCGTCGCCCGCGCGCGAGCGCGTGGAGCCGGTGCTGCCGCCTGTTCGGGTGGCGGACGCCGAGCCAGCCTCTGCCGGCGCGGAGCCGGCGCCCGCCCTGGCGGCAGGGCCACCGGACAGCAATGTGCATCACCCGGAGCAGTGGCTGGTCAGCTCCTTCGGCCGGCCGAGCTCTTCCGGCCGGCGCGTGTCGGAAAGCGATGTGCTAACACTGCCGGCGGCGATGCAGGCGCTGCGCGTGCTGTGCGGTGTCTTCGCCATGACGCCGCTGCATTACTACCGCGAGACCGAGAACGGCCGGGAGCGGGCCAAGGGCGATCCGCTGCACGCGCTGTTCCATTCCAGCCCCAACCAGGTGCAGACCGCATTCGCCTTCAAGGAGCTGCTGCTGGGCGACCTGCTGCTGACCGGGAACTTCGGCGCCTACGTCTCCCGCAACCGCCTGCAGGTGCCGACCGCGCTCAGCCGGGTGGACCCGAACAGCCTGGCGCCGGCCGAGTACTTCGACCGGAGCGAGGGCATCTCGCTGTTCTTCGACGCGACGCTGCCCGATGGCAGCCGGGAGCGCTTTGCCAGCCGGGATCTGTGGCATGTGGCCGGGATGGGGCGCGGCCTGGTCGGGCTGAACCCCGTGACATTCATGCGCGACGCCTTCGGCGCGGCGCTGTCCACGGGCGAGTACGCCGCCCGGTTCTGGTCCAATGACGCCAAGCCGGCCGTGGTGCTGACCACGGACCAGAAGGTGCCCCGTGAGACCAAGGGTGAGATACGGCGCGACTGGGATGCGCTGCACGCCGGGGCGAGCCGGGCGCATGGCACCGCCGTGCTGGATCACAACCTCAAGCCCCAGTTCATGTCGCACGACAATGAGAAGAGCCAGTTCCTAGATACACGCGTGTTCCAGGTGGTGGAGGTGGCGCGGATCTGGGGTGTGCCGCCGCACCTGCTCTTCGAGCTGTCCAAGGCGACGTTCTCCAACATCGAGCAGCAGTCTCTGGAGTTCGTCACCTACCACCTGGGCCCGCACTATGAGCGCGTCGCGCAGGCGGCCACCAAGGCCTTCGCCGCGCCCGGCTGCTACTTCGAGTTCCTGGTGGATGCCCTGGTCAAGGGCGACCTGAAGAGCCGCTGGGAGGCGTACCGCATCCAGCGCGAGACCGGCGTGGTCAGCGCCGACGAGATTCGCGACCGCGAGAACCTCAACCGCGTCGGCGGCCGGGCCGGCGCAGAGCGCTGGCGCCCCGCCAACATGCACATCAGCGGCACCGATCCCATCGCGCGCGGCTCCGAGCCGCGCCAGGAGGCCTGACCATGTCCCAAGCCCTGCTGGCGGCCATCCGGGCGCAGCCCTGGGCCATCCTGCCCGAGTACATGGAGGCGATTGAGGCTGTGGCGGTCCGCTTCCTGGAGGCGCCCTCGCTGGAGGCGCTGCGGGTGGACGGCCACGCAGAGCGGCACGAAGCGAACCTGCAGGCGATTGCCGCCATGGGCAGCCCGCTGGAGGGCACACGGCGCGGCATGATCCGCAATGGCGTGGCCAGCCTGCCGCTGTTCGGCCCGATCTTCCCTCGCGCGGCGTCCATGTCGCTCTCCTCCGGCGGCACCAGCCTGGACACCTGGGCGGCCGACTTCCGGGCGGCGGAGCGCAGCGAGGCGGTCAACCAGATCCTGCTGGTGGTGGACAGCCCGGGCGGTGTCGTCAGCTCCGAGCTGGGCGCGGCCTGCGAGCTGATTGCCAGCGCGCGCAAGCCGGTGACGGCCTATGTGGCGGGGGCTGGCGCCTCGGCCGCCTACTGGATGATCAGCCAGGCCGGCGAGATCGTCATGGACCCGCTCTCGGTGGTCGGCTCCATCGGCGTGCTGTCCAGCCTGTCTCGCCAGGAGGGGCCCGACGCCTCCGGGCGGCGGACGCACGACGTGGTCAGTTCCAACGCCGAGAACAAGCGTCCGAACCCCGCCACACCGGAGGGGCGCCAGGTCATACAGGCCCTGGTGGATAGCTTGGAGCGCGAGTTCGTCGCGACCGTCGCGGCGGGCCGGAAGACCACCCGCGAGACGGTGCTGGAGGATTTCGGCCGTGGCGGCCTGCTGGCCGGCAAGGCCGCCGTCAAGGCCGGCATGGCCGACCGTCTGGATAGCCTGGAAGCCACTCTCGCCCGCTTGAGCCGGCCCGCCGCTCCGGCGGGTGGCAGCCGCGCGCTGGCTGAGCGCGAACACGACATGCGGCAGCGCCGCGCACGGAGCCTCTGAACCATGGACCGTATCACCGCCCTCCGGGCCGCACAGGCCACCAACCTGGACGCGATGGAGGCCATCCTGGCCGCCGCGCATGCCGACAATGGCCGCGACCTGACGGCCGAGGAACAGGCCGAATATGACCGCCTGCAGGCGCAGGATGACCGCTTCACGGCGAGCATCCAGCGCGAGGTGGACAATGAGCGCCGCCGCGCCGCCGCGGCGCGCCCCGTCGCGCCGCTCCCCGGCCTGCCGGGCGGCCGTCCGCTGGGCGCCAGCACCTGGGCCGCGCCGGAGGAGAAGCTGGAGCCGGGCTTCGCCTTCGCCCGCATCACGCAGGCGCTGATCCTCGGCGACATGGACCAGCGCCAGGCCGCCGCCATCGCGGAGGAGCGCTGGGGCAGCGACTTCGGCAACATCGTCGGCAACATGGAGCAGTCCACCGCCGTGAAGGGCGGCTTCCTGGTCGACACCCGCTACGCCAGCGACTTCATCGACCTGCTTCGCCCGGCCGTGGCGGTGCGCCGCATGGGGGCGCGGGAGATCCCGCTGCCGGGTGGCAACCTGACCACCCGCAAGAAGACCGCCGGCACCTCGGCCTCGTACATCGGCGAGCGGCAGAACATCCCCCTCACCGATCTGCAGGTCGGCAACATGACCCTGTCGGCCAAGAAGCTGGCCGCCATCGTGCCGATCACCAACGAACTGCTGCGCCGCTCTTCGCGCCAGGTGGACGAGATGGTGCGCGAGGATCTGCGCGAGAGCGTCGCGGTGACGGAGGATCAGCAGTTCCTGCGCGGTGTCGGCAGCGCCACGGCCCCGACGGGCGCCCTCTACCTCGCCGCGGCCGCCAACAAGTTCACCGCCACGGCGATCCCGGCCGACTCCACCGCCGCCGCCATCATCCAGATTGTCCGGAACGATCTGGCCGCGCTCCGCCTGCGCCTGCTGAACTCCAACATCCCGATGACGCGGGTGGGCTACATCGTCAGTCACCGGACGGCGATCTTCCTGGAGAACCTGACGGACGCGAACGGCAACAAGGTGTTCCCTGAGATCGCGCAGGGCCGCATTGGCATGTATCCCTTCACGGCCACCACCTCGGTGCCCGACAACCTGGGAACCGGCACCAATGAGTCGGAGATCTACTTCGCCGACTGGGCGCAGATGGTGATCGGTGACGAGATGCGCCTGACCATCGCGGCGTCCGATGTCGCCACCTACGTGGACGGCGACGGCACGGTGCGCAGCGCCTTCCAGACGGATGAGACCCTCATCCGCGTGATCGAGCACCACGACACGGGCGTTCGGTACGACCGCGCCATCGCGGTGCTGCAGGGCGTGAAGTGGGGCGCGTAAGCGCCCCGCCCGCCGATCCCCCCCATTTCCGCGAAGGATAGCGCTGTGAAGAAAGTCACCTTCCAGGTGTCGGCTCGCGTCGGCACCCTCTACAATCCCGGCGAGCACGCCAGCTTCGATGACGATGTGGCCGATGCCCTGGTCCGCCAGGGCTACGCCGTGGCCGGCATCCGCAAGGGCCTCGGCCCGGATCCGAGGCCGGATGAGCCGCTGGTGCCTCTGCGTGCCATCGCCCCGGCCGAGGTTTCCCCGGCCACGGTCAGCGTGCTGACGGCGCAGGTGATGACGGCCGGTGACGCCAGCACGGCCCTGGAGCCGCTGCCTGAGGACGCGCTGCAGCCGCTGACGCCCAGCCTGGCGCCCGGCGTCAAGGCGGTGAATCCCACCCTCGGCGTGACCGATCCGCCGGCCGCTGCCAGCCCGGCCGGTATGAAGGCGGAGCCGACCGGCGAGACGACGGCCAACGCCGCCCCTGGCCTGACCACACAGACGATGCCGCAGGCCAAGCCGGAGGAGAAGGCGGACGCGAAGGGTGGGGAGGACCAGCCGTCCTTCATCCCGAGCCGCCCCGGCAAGCCCACCAAGGGCTGAGCGGATGCTGATCGTCGTCACGCCGGCCACCAGCCATCGGCTGACCACGCCCTCCGCCGTGCGCGAGCGGCTGGAGGTCGGCGAGGCGATCAGCGACGTGCAGGTGGAGGAGTGGGTGGACGCGGCCTCGCTGTCGATCGCCGACTTCTGCGAGCGCCGCTTCGGGCGTGAGCGGCTGCGGCAGATCATCCGGGCGCCGGGCTACCTGGGCGGCGATCCGCAGCTCGCGCGGCTGCCGGCCACCATCGTCAGCCTGACGGTGGACGGCCAGGCGCTGCCCCAGGACCAGTATTACCTGGATGCCGAGAGCGGCTGCATCACGCGCTTGCGGGGCGGCCTGCCGGAGTCATGGTGGTGGGGCGGCACGGTGGTGGCCGAGTACTGGGCCGGATGGGTGCTGCCCGAGGAATCCGGCCGGACCCTGCCGCAGAACGTCGAAGAGGCCTGCCTCATGCTGATCAGCGCCCAGCGCCACGCGCAGATCCGCGATCCGCAGCTGCGCTCGCGCAGCACGGAGGGAGTGGGGATGGAGAGCTACACCGACTACCGCTCCGGGGCGGGCGGCATGCCGCAGCACATCGCGGAGCGCCTGACCCGCTACATCCGCTACTCGGTTGCCTGAGATGAGCCACACCGAGAACCGCCGCCATATGATCCGGACGCGGGGACGGACGATGACCCTGATCCGCCGCGCCTCGGCCGGCCAGCCGCAGCGGAATGTGGTCCTGACCGGCTTCGCGCGGCCTTTCCGGCCAGGCGAGGTGGAGGGGCCCATCCAGCAGGGAGATCAGCAGGTGGAGATCCTGCATGACGAGATCGCTGCCGCCGAGTGGCCCTGGCCGCCGCGCCTCCACGATGCACTGGATATGGGGCGTCAGGTCACGCTGCAGGCCGCCACGCCGATCTATGACGGCGCGGCGCTGGCCGGCTGGAGCCTCTGGGTGCGCGGATGAGCTCACCCCAGGTCTGGGACGACGCCCGGGCGCGGATCGAGCTTGGCGCGGCGCAGCTCGGCCTTTCGGTGGCCTGGCCGAATGAGCAGTTCCAGGAACCGGCGCCGTTCAGCCCGGATGGCGGCGTGGCCAACCTCTGGATCGCTGTCTCCATCCGCGGCGACCTGTCGGAGCCCTATGAGATTGAAGGCGGCATCTGGGAGGAAACGGGCACGGTGGAGGTGCACGTCATGCTCCCGGCCACCGCCGGCATCCGCCCGGGCCTGTTGGCCCGCAAGGCCCTGGCCAACCTCTTCAGGGGGGTGAAGGAGGGGCCGGTGATCTACCGCAGCGCCATCATGGATCCCCAGGGCGGCCCGGATGAGGACGGCAACTGGGTGCCGCTCACCCTCCGCATCTCCTACTCCTACCAGGACATCTGACCATGGCCGAGAAGCCGAAGACCTTCGTCATCCACGGTGAAGACGGGAAGAAAGCGGGGGAGCAGACACCGGCTCCGCAGTTCACCCCCGTGCTGGTCGGCGGCCAGCGCGCCACGCTCGCCGAGGACAAGCCCAAGAGCGAGCCCAAGCCGGCGGCGGACGCCAAGGGCTGACCCACCGGGGCCATCGGCCTCTCTGTGACCCGAACGGGCGCCCTCGAGGCGCCCTTTTTCTTGGAGCCTGACCGATGGTCGCGACAACGAACTACCAGGCGGGCGTGGAAACCAGCGCCGCGCAGCTCGCCTACCTGCAGGAATCCGCCTGGGGCGTCCCGGCGACGGGCCAGTACAAGCAGCTGCGCTACACGGGCGAGAGCCTGAGCGGCAGCAAGAGCCGGGCCCGTTCGAACGAAATTCGGCCGGACATGCAGGCCTCCGAGGCGATCACGCAGGAGGAATCGGCCGGCGGCAGCCTCAACTTCGTCCTGTCCTACGGCACCTATGACGACATCCTGTCGGCGCTGCTGGGCGGCGAATGGGCCACCGATGTCCTGAAGGCCGGCACGGTCTTCAAGAGCTTCACCCTGGAGAAGAAGTTCGGCGCCGCGCTGTTCCTGCGCTACCCCGGCAGCTTCCTGACCGGCGGCACGCTGAACATGGCGCGCGGCCAGTTTCTCGGCGGCGCCTTCACCATTGCTTCCAAGGAAGAGCTCTCGTCCACCACCACTGCCTCGACGCCAGCCACCTACACCCCCGCCAACGCCAACCGCGTGATGGATCCGGTGACCGGTGTGCGCGACATCCAGCTGGACGGCGCGGCGCTGGACACCGTGGTGAACGCCATCACCCTCAACATCGGGCGGGAGGGCGCGGCGGCGGATTACGGGCTGGGTTCCTCCGCCGCCTCCGGCGCGCGCATGGGTTCGCTGCTGGTCGGCGGCACGCTAGAGACCTACTTCCGCACCTTTGCGCTCTATGAGCGGTTCAAGAGCGAGACGCAGGGTGCGTTGAGCTGGCGCACGGTGGACGTGGCGAGCAACGCCTACCGCTTCACCCTGCCCAAGGCCTCGATCATGAACCCCAGCATCGTGGCCGGCGGCCCGAACAGCCCTGTCATGGCCAGCTTCACGCTGGAGGGGAACCCCGACGCGACGGACGGCACTCTGATGATCGAGCGCATCCCCGCCGCGCCCTGATCGCGCGGCGGTGCCGCGGCGCCGCCGCGCGAAGAGGCCGGGGTCGCTGCGGGGCGCCCCGGCCTCACCTCCCGCAGCCCCGCATCTCACCCGCAGGAGACCCCATGGCCAAGATCACCAAGTTCCGGAAGAACAGCGCTGCCATCCGCGAGGGCGAGTGGATCAAGCCCGGCGAGGAATACGACGATCTGGAGATCCTCACCCGGGGCTTCACGGACGAGTACCTCGATGCGCAGGCGCAGAAGCTGCGTCGCGCCGCCGCCTCCTGGCACGGCCAGGACCGCATCCCGGTCAAGATCAAGCGCGACATCAACACCGAGCTGCTGCTGCGCTACGTCATCCTCGACGTACGCAACCTGCAGCACGGCGACGGCACGGCGGTCACGCTGGAACAGTTCAAGCAGATGCTGCTGGACCCGGACTATGATGAGCTGCTGCTGGCCTGCTACCGGGCGGCATCGCAGGTTGGCCAGGTGCGCCAGGGCGATCTGGAGGAGGCGGTGGGAAACTGAAGGCGGCGCTCCGCTCCAGCCTGGAGTGGGGGCGCTTCGGCGGGCTGCTGGCCGATCTGGAGCCCGAGGAACGCCCCGAGGCGCCGGAGATCCCGGACTGGCTCATCTGGATCTGGCGCGCCTGGCACCGCCTCACCGATGAGCGCCAGTACATCGTCGAAGGCATCTCGGCCGGGATGGGCGGCACGCTGATCCGCTCCCGGCCTGCGGCCATCCCTTGGACAGCGGTGCGGCGATGGGCCGAGGTGCATGGCTACGGGCCCGACCGGGCCGAGATGCTGGACCAGTGCATCCAGGCCATGGACGGCGAGTACCTCGCCTGGTCTGCGGAGAGGGCCAAGCTATGAGCGCCAAGGCCTTTCAGCGAACCACCGAGGTGTTCATCAGTCGCCATGCCTCGCCGCAGGAACAGAGCCGGATCCTGGCCGAAACGGCGCGGAAGGGCGTGGCGGAGCTGGTCGCCAGCCGCCGAGCCAGTCCGCAGTACGACCGCTTTGTGGATGGAATTCGGGGCGCGCCCGAGGTCACAGTGAGGCCGGGTGGCGTCATCGCCTACCAGTTCCAGTACATGGGCGAAATCGCCGCCTTCGCCTGGGCGTTCCTGCGGCAACGCGCGCCGCGCAAGACGGGCACCTACCAGGACAGCTTCTGGTTCTCGGTGGATGGCCGGCTGATCAGCCCGCGCAGCTTCGATCCCGCCAAGGTCGAGGGGGCGAAGGAGCTGATCATCTTCAACCGGCAGCCATACGCCCGGAAGGTCGATGTCCAACTGGTCGGCGCCAGGCGCCTTCGCTTCAGCGTCCCCGCCGGCATCATGGATGACGCAGCAGCGGCAGTGCGGCGGCGCTTCGGGAACATGGTCACCGCTCGCCGGCTCTACACAGTCCGCTTCCCGGGCGCGGAGCATGCCTGGACGGGACCGAGGGCGGGCCGGCTTCTGGAGTACCCCGCTGTGGCGATCAGCGTCCGATAGATAGCATCAGTGTTCCCAGAACCAGGGAACGACATTTCTAGGGCAAAATCTCTGCTTACTTTGCCAGGCCTGATCGGATTTTGCGGCTGTTTCTACAGCATTGACGGCGAAGGCCCATGTCTGATCGCGCCGCCGAACTCCTCCTACCCAGTAGCGGGACTCCACCTCTGAAGGCCGTCCGTCCCGTTTGAAACGAACCACCCCGCAGACTGCTGCCTCGCCTTCCTTGGCCTGCACTATCTCAGAGCGAGTAAAAACAGCACTTTGGCCAATACCCATCTCATCTCCGGATATCCGTTCTCGGATGAGGCGGTGGGCATCGGCAACAAAGGCTTGGTCTGGCTTAGCGGGCTTCTCTTGCAAGAAGAAGCCTGCCGCGAGAACGGCGCAAATTCCGACGCCGATTTTGTAGATCAGTTTCATGTCCGGCGTTTGTTCCAAGCGAACAGGTGGGGGTGATATATGGCGACTGTGGCTCAAGTCACCGAGGCCGTCTATCGCGCCCGGTACGAGGACCAGGTTACCGCCGCAGCCAATGCGGCCTCGCGCGCGCTGAAAGAGAACACGGCGGCTGTCGTCTCGAACGAACAGGCCGTGACCCGCGCCTCCAAGTCCGCCAGTCAGCTTGCCAACCAGTACGATCCCGTCACCCGAGCCACCCGCCAGTTGGAGCGGGCTCAGCGCGATCTCGCCGCCGCGCAGACCACGCTCGCCTCATCTGTGGCTGTAAACGGGGCCGGTCAGGAGCAGGCCGCCCGCACTTTGGCCGGCCTGCAGCAGCGCGTGGCGCGGGCAGAGGCGGATGTGGTGGCGGCGAAGCGTGCCTTCGGCGGCCTGGATGAGGCCACCGTCAAGCTGGGTCACTCGAGCCGCATCACGGCGCAGCAGATGAGCCAGCTGACGCCGCAGTTGAACGACATCTTCACGTCGATTGCTGGTGGTATGCCGGCGATGATGATCCTGACCCAGCAGGGGCCGCAGATCACTCAGGTTTTCGGCGGCGTGCGGGCCACAATGGCGGCTGTGGCGGCGACTGTCGGCACGACGACGATTGCGGTCGCGGGCCTGACCGCGAGCATCGGCGCTCTGATTGTGGTGAGCGAGGGTGCCGAGCGAAGGCTCGATCGGTTGGCTGACCGCCTGCGCGCGACCCGCACCGACTATGATCGCATGGCGCAAGTGGCAACTGAAGCTGGTCTAAATGGCATCGGTTCCACTCTTAGCCGAGAGGATAGAACCGACGTTGCCCGTATCCTTGCCGGCCCGCGTCAATTCGGTGGCTCCTCGCAAGATCTGGTCCTCCTGACGCGCACGGCCGAAGACCTGGCCCGCGTCATGGGGACAGATGCTGCAGAAGCGGCTTCGAAGCTCGCAAAAGCGATGCGAGATCCGGCCGCGGTCGCCAAGGAGCTGAACGAAGAGCAGTTTCCAGGCATGGAGCGCAGCTTGCTCAGGCAGATCGAGCGCCTGCAGCGCACTGGAGACCGCGCCGGCGCATTTGCGCGGGTGCTGGAGGCTGTTCGGCGCCAAACGGAAGGGGCGGCTGGTCCCTCTACCGAACTGGGCAGGGCTTGGGAACGCCTGACCGAGGCCCTGACGCCAGCGTGGAATGCAGCGAAGAGCCTTGCCGAGACCCTGGGCGGAGCGTTGGCCCGCGCACTTGCCTGGATCATCGATAAGGTTGCAAACCTGATCGAGAAGCTCAATGAGCTTGTTCGGCTGACTCGTAACTCTGCTGTGGGACGCTTTTTCGGGCTGGAGGCGGCGGAGGTGGTGGCTCAGCCAAGCGTCCTGAGCCCTGGCGCCATCCGCAACGTCCCTGGCGAGCGCAGCGGTCTGAACCAGAACTCGCCCGATGCGGCCAATGACAACATCCGGGCGCTCCAGCAGCAGGCGGACCTGATGCGCTTTGCCGCCGGCGCGGCGCGCGAGCTCGCCCAGGCCGAGGCAGCACTGAAGGAAGCAACGCGCGCCGACGGCGGGGCGAGCTCCGCTCAGATCGCCGCGGCACGCGCTGCGGTGCAGAGCCGGCTCAATGGCGAGCTCACTGACTACCTGGTGACCCTCGGGCAGCAGGCTGAGGCAGAGCAGGTGGCGGCGGATACCATGTCGGGAACGGCTGCCGCCACGCAGGAGGCGATCAATCAGAACCGCGCCCTAGTAGAGGCACTGAAATACGGTACGGCGGGCTCTCGCGAGTACGAGATCGCAGTAAACCGCATCAAGGCAGCCTTGGATCAGCTTGCTGGGTCTGAGCAGGCGCGGCGAGAGGCAACGGCGCTCCGTGACCAGAGGGACCAGTTGGAGATCCTGGAGGCGGAGGGGCGACTTGTAGGAGTCACTGCCGATCAGCGGGAGAGGGAACTCGCCGCAATCAAAGAGCGGCAGAGGATCGTTAACGAGGGCGGCAAGCTTGACAGCGAGGCGAGCCGGCAGCGCCTCGATAATGTCCAGCGCACTTTTGATCTCGAGGCCCGCAACACCCAGCTTCGCAACTCCATGGACGAACTCGCCCGCGTCGGCGAGCAGGCCTTCGACCGCATCGGCTCGGCCATCACCGAGGCGTTCGCTCAGGGCAGCGCCAAGGCCATCAACTTCGGCTCCATTGCCAAGGCGGTGCTCTCGGAGATCGTGCAGTACGCCCTGCGGATGGCGGTGCTGAACCCAGCGCTCAACGCCCTGTTCGGCGGCGGGCGGGCCACGGCCAGCAGCACCGCGGCCGCTCTTTCGGGGGCCGGCTCAAGTGGGGGTGCCAGCAGCATGCTGAGCATGGCCAGCACCGGCTCGAGCCTCTGGAACGCCTTCGGCAGCGGCTCCATCAGCAGCGGTCTGGATGCCTGGGGCGCGTCGAACCTTGGCTTCCTGGGCTTCTCTGGGGGTTCCACGCCAGTCAGCACGGCGGCGGGGCTGGCCGGCGCTGACCCCAACGCTGTGGCCGGCCTTACGCAGGCCACTACAACCACCATGGCGGCTCCTGCCGCTGGCCTGTGGAACGGCGGCTCGGCGCTGGGCGGGTTCAGCTCGTTCAGCAATGTGCTGGGCATCGCCGGCGCCGCGCTTCCCGGGCTGATGAGCGGCAACTATGCCCAGGCAGGCCTGGGTGTCGGGGGCGCGGCGCTGGGGACAATGATCCTGCCCGGCGTCGGCACCATCGTAGGCGGCCTGGCCGGAAACCTGTTGGGCGGGATGTTCGGGCAAGATCCAGCCCGGCCGGCCTCCTCCGTTCAAATCGGCATCGATGAGTCCGGCCAGCTGGTGGTGCTGGGCAGCCGAGCCAAGGGGATGAGTGCCTCCGAGGGCATCGCGGCCACGCAGCAGAGCCTCGGCGGCGTCAACGCCGCGCTGGCGACGCGCGGCTTGAGCCTGCGCGGCACGGGCGGCATGGCCGTGGCGCAGACGCACCAGGGCAGCGACGCGGACTTGGCGGCGGCGGATCAGGCCGAGCTGACGCGGGTGGTGCTGTCCAGCATTACCGGCGGCAGCGAGGCCGTGATGCAGGTCATCGCGGGCGAAATCGCCAAGGGCGCGGCCGCCAGCCTTGATCAAGCCTTCGCGGACGTGGACTGGGTGAAGAGCGTCTACGAGCCCCTGTCCAGCACCACCCCGGTTGTCTCCGCCTTCCAGCAGCAGATCGATGCGCTGAACACGACCTATGCCGCGGCCACTGCCAAGGCGCAGGAACTGGGCCTGGCCGTGGAGGGGCTCGCCTCGCGCCAGGCTCAGGCCATCGCCGACCTGATTGCCGCCCGCGACCGTACCTACAGCCTGACGGGGCAGGGCATCTATGCCCGGCAGCGTGCGGCCATGGGCGACCAGGCCGGCGCCGATCTGCTCAATTTCGACCTGCAGGCGCAGCAGCAGCGCGAATCCCTGAAGGCGGAGCTCGACAATCTGGGCGTCGTGGGCGACGCCTATCTGGGCCAGATGCGGCTGCTGGAGGATACCCTCTGGTGGGAGCGGAAGAATATCGCCGAGCGCGGCGCGCAGGAACTGCTGGCCGCCGAGCAGGCCGCAGCCGCCTCGGCGGGCAGTGTCATCCAGAGCCTTGCGGATTACAGCCGCTCCCTGGCTGTCGGCCCTGATTCTCCCCTGTCGGCGCAGGACCGCTTCGCTACGGCGCAGCAGCAGTTCAATGCGGTCAGCGGGGCGGCCATCGCCGGCGACGCCAATAGCCTGTCCAGCCTGCAGGGCTATGCGCAGACCTACCTCTCGGCCAGCCGCGCTCTCTACGGCAGCACCGAGGGTTACGCGCAGGCCTATGGCAGGGTGCAGAACGTGTTGGGGCAGGTGGGCGGGATCTCGCCGGCTACCCTCACCAGCGGCTTCCAGGCGCTGCAGCGGAGCACGGATAACCAGACCACGGTACTGGCCGACCACCTGCAGGCGCTGCTGAACGCGGTCAACTCCCAGGCCCGAGAGACGCAGATGCTCAACGCGAAGCTGGCAGTCGGCCGATGAGCGTTCCGTTCTTCTCAGCCGAGATCACGGCCTACCAGCCGGGGAGCAGCAGCGGCGCGGAGTATGGCTGGCTGACCCGGCCGTGGCTGGAGATCGAGCCGGAGAGCGGCCCGGCGGAGAGCAGCATCACCCTGCGCGCCAGTGACATCGGCTACGTGGCGGCGTCGCTGGACAACGCGCTGTATCCGCCGCGGCTGGTGGAGGCCATCTCGATCGACCGGCACCTGGCGCTGGCGCCGGGCGAGACGGTCACCTCTCTCTCGGTCGGCGCGATCCGGCTGAGCAACGCGGATGGCGCCTTTGACGACATCAGCACCGACTACAGCGCCGATGCGCGGCTGGCGCGCATCCTCTACGGCGTCAAGCCGCGCGATGCGGCACGGGGCATCCTGCAGGAGCCGGCCTACTCCAGCCTTCGGCCGCTGTTCACCGGCCTGGCGCAGTCCTGGACGCTGAGCGAGGCCAGCCTGGACATTCCACTGCGAGATGCCCGCTACTGGCTCGAGCGGCCCTACCAGCAGCAGGTCTATGGCGGCACGGGTGGCTATGACGGCCATGCCGGGATTGCCGGGCAGACGCTGCCGCGCACGCGAGGTGGCTCCAGCCTGAACCCGGTCCGCTCCGTCGCGCTGCTGCTGATCGATCCGGTGGCCCGGATCTACCAGTACACCGATGCGGCAGGGACCGTGATCAACCTTTACGAGAATGCTGCGCGCTTCAACATCAATGCCGGCGACACCGCGGACCTGTATTCCGGCAGCACGCCGGAAGGCGCTTACCGCACCGACAACAGCCGCGGCCTGGTGCAGCTCGGCAGCGACGCGGTGGGGGTGATCACGGCCGATGTCACCGGTGCCTTCCCGGTCGCCGGCCAGATTAACTTCGGCCCCAACCAGCTCCGCTACATCCTGACCGAGGATCTTCAGCTCTCGGCCGATTACGTCGACGTGTCTGCCTTCACGACACTGACCAGCCGCGCCTGGGTGTCGGGCTGGCACTGGCCGAGTGGCGACGGAGCGGACGGCGTGGCCGCCATCGGGCCGTTCCTGCGCGGCCTCGGGGCCCGCCTGCTGCCTCGAAGGGATGGACGCCTGGCCCCGGTGATCTTCGGGGCGCTGGCGGAGGATGCCACGCCGGCCGGCGAGCTTACCCCGGCGACGATTGCCGATCTGCGGCCAAACAGCCTGGGCGCGCCGCTGGACCCGCCGGCAGCGCGCTGGCGGGTTGGCTACCGCCGCTTGCATACGGTCCAGCGCACGGGACTTTCGCCGCTCCTGACGCCGGCGCAGGTGCAGATCGCCGGGCAGGAGTGGCAGGTGGCGGCCCGGTTCTCGGCCACCGTGGCCGCCGCGCAGGCCCGGCCCTCGGATCCCGACATCATCAGCACCGCGCTGCTGGTGCAGGCCAATGCCGAGGCTTTGGCGGACGAGATCAGCGCGCTGTGGGGCACGCGGCGCCGCCTCTACGACGTGACCGTGCCACTGGAGATCGGGATGCGACACGATATCGGCGATGTGGTGCGGCTGACCTATCCGTTCGGCGACCTGCGCGCCGGCCGCCTGGGGCGCGTGGTCGGCGAGCAGATCCGCACCGGCTCGGCCACCTCGACGCTGCAGGTGCTGGTCTGATGGCGGCGCTGTTCGGATACCGGAACTGGTTGCTCTCCGGCGTGCTCACGGCCACCAGCCAGGTGGCCTCGCTGCCGGTGAGCAATCTGGCGACCCCTCATGCGGATGTAACCAACCAGTGGCGCACGGCCAGCGGGGCGCGCTCGGCCTCGTTCGTGATCGATACCGGCGACACGGCCGCGATCTGGCGGCTGTTCATGCTGGCCGCGACGAACCTGAACCAGAATGCACTGGTGCGGTGGATCGTCTCTAACAACGCCGACCTGTCCTCGCCCAGCTACGACAGCGGCTGGCGCAACGCCGGCTCGCTGCCTGGCTATCAGCAGTCGGTGGTGATCGCTCCGGCTGAGGTGACTGGCCGTTACTGCCAGTGCAGCCTCAACAATGGCAGCAACCCTGATCCCTTCCTCTCGGTGGGGCTGGCCTATGCGGGGCCCGCCTACCAGCCGGCGCCCAACCTCGCGGCCGACACCGCGTGGCTTGTCCAGCCGGCGCGCGACGCGGTGCAGACGCGGGGTGGGCAGCATTACGTCACGCAGCGATATCGCCAGCGCGGTTGGGATATCGCCTTCACCTCGATCCCCTCGGCCGAGCTGCTGGCCTCGGTGGCTGAGATGATGCGGGTCGCCGACACGGGCGCCAACATTGCCTTCGTGCCGTTCATCGAGGGGCAGCCATCGCGCGAGGCCGTGCTGGGCCTGCTGCAGACCGCCAGCGGCATCGGATACCTGGACATGGCGGCGCAGTACCGCACCTGGCGCGCGCAAATCATGGAGCGGCTGTGATGCTGAAAGATGCTGTCGCCGAGAAGGCGAACGGCCCGGGCACGGCGGTTGCCGTGCAGCTGTTGGGGCCGACGGATGAGGGCAGGGCCTTCATCGGCACGCAGACCTTCTCCGATGGTGATCAGTGCTACTACGTCATCAAGGCCGGCGCGCTGCGCGAGTGGGGGATCGGCACGCTGGCGGCTGGCACACCCAACATCCTCTCGCGCACGACAGTGCTGGGTAATTCCGCACGAACGCTGGCCCGGCTGAACTTTACCGGCTCCTGCGTTGTCTACAATGACCTGCCGTCCAGCCGCGTGCCGTATCTCGACGGCGGCGGGAAAATCGTGCCGCAGTTTCTTGGCGATCTGCGGTACGCGCAGCTGCAGAGCAACGCGCAGGTTTCGATCCCGAACAACACTGGCTCCGCCATGAGCTGGAACGTCAAGGCCGGCGACACGCTCGGCGCGGTTCCGGCCGGCGGCGGTCCGTTCTTCGGGTTCACCGCTCCGGAGAACGGTCTCTACATGGCGGTGCTGAACCTCGAGTGGGTCGGGTCGGCGAACGGGCAGCGTGTCGTGCGGATTACGGTTGCTGGCCCGTCTGTGGCGATTGATCGCAAGTCGGCAGTGACCTTTACGGTCAACAACACGGTGACGTGGATTGGTGGGCTCGCGGCCGGGCAGGTGGTCTCCACGAACATCACCCAGGACAGCGGCGCCGCGCTCAATGCAGGTGGCAATGCGCAGTCGAATTTCACGCTCGTGAGGTTGCAATGACCGCATCAATAGAAGTGCCGGCGGAGGCCAACTTGGTTGCCATCGCCGAGGCGGCTGGCGCGCCGGAAGCGGAGCGCCGCTGGTATGCGGAGGGGCGACTGTTCGTGGATGGCGTAACGCAGGAGGTGCTGGAAGCGGCTCTGGCGGCGATCGGGACGGCTCCGCTGGTGCCGGTCCCTCCCTCCATCTCGCCGCGCCAGGCGCGCCTCGAACTCCATGCGCGAGGCCTGCTGGCTCGGGTGCAGGAGGTGGTGGACGCGGCGCCGGTGCCGGTCCAGATCGAATGGGAGTACGGCACTGCTTATGACCGCAGCAGCCGGCTGATTACCGATCTCGCCGCGCTGGTGCCGCTGAGCCCGGCCGAGGTGGACGAAATCTACCGGGCCGCCGCGGCCCTCTGATTCCGGGGCTCCGCCCCTCCCTGAAAATCTGGAGTGCAGCATGTCGGGCACGATCCCCGCCGTGGAGGTGCGCGCGCGTCTGAGCGCGGCGCAGACACGGCGCTATTACCCGGGGCAGACCGTCTCCGTGCGCGGCCAGGTGCTGCTGCGTGACGGCACGCCTGTGCAGGGCGAGGGTGTAACCTGGCTCTGGCGCCGGCCGGACGGTGTTCAGCTGGAGATATCGGCCGTCTGGTCGACAACGGAGCAGACTTGGCTGGGTGCGTTGGAGGTCCAGGATACGGGCTCCTGGGCCGTGCGGCTCGCGTGCACCAGCCCCCAGCGCCAGACCGGCTGGGTGGCATTCGATGTGGTCGCTGAACCAGGCGCCGACGTGGCGCCGGAGGGCGCGGTCTGGATGGCCGAGCCGGGCAGCGCCCTGGTCACGGGCAATGGTGGGCTGGTCACGGGCCTGCGCATCGGCGAGCTGCCGCCTGCGGAGGATCTGGGCGCGCTGACACTGCTGGGCGCCGAGGGAGCCGAGGGCGCGCCGCGGCGCGTGCTGGTCACCCGGCTGCGGCAGGACGCGCAGGACCAGGCGGACCAGCGTGTGGAGCAGCTGGTGCCTGAGCTGGTGCCGGGGGCAGTGGAGCGGGCCCTGCCGCCGCTGGCGCAGCCCTTTGTCGATGCGGCAGCCGGCAGCGCACTGATAGCCGACCAGCGCGCGGCGGATGCGGAAAGCGAGCGGCGGCGTGCGGAAACGGCCGCCGAGAGCACTGATGCCGTGGTGCAGAACGCGGCGCCGCAGAGAACATCTGTGGCGGCCCTGGTGGCGGCCTGGACCGCCGCAGGGGCTGGCGAGGGCGCGCTGGGGGTGGTCTTCACCATCGGGCCGGAGGAAGGCGTCTATCGCCTCCAGGACGGCCTGCCGGTGCGGACGGGCGACACGGAGCGGCAGAAGAAGGCGTTTGCCCTGGCCGAGGCCCAGCGCACCAGCACCGCCGCGCGGGCCCTGCCCGTGCTCGGCGTGGTCGCGCCCGATGTGGTCACCGACAACCTCTGGGAGGTCGCCGACCCTGCCGGCCGGCCGCTGCTCGACATCGGTGAGGACCTGACCCTCGGCATGGCCGGCGTGCTGCTGCGCGGCGACCTGATGAGCCTGGAGGACTATTCCTGGGGACTGCGCACCGAGGCCGGCAAATGGCTCATTTCCGGCGAGGATGATGGCACGGCCGGTGTCGCTGCCCTCCTTCTCTACGGACAGCAGCTCGCGCCGATGTCGGTGGCCGACGATGAGCTGCCGCTGGTCGAAGACCAGTGGGGGCATGCGCCGCTCCGCTGGCAGGAGGGCGGCTGGCTCGGCCTGCACATCGGCGACAGCCGGATGCGCCGCGTCCCGCTGGCGCCGATGCAGGTGTCGTTCCCGCAGGGCTTCGTCACGCCGGACGAGCGCGTGTCGCTTGGCATCCACGACGACGCCACGATCGAGGCGCGGCTCTCGCCGGATGCGCGCGACGACCTGCAGGCCGACACCTACCTGCCGCCCGAAACGATGCGCGAGATCGCGGCCTTCAACGTGCGCCGGCACCGCAACCCCCGGCTGATCGTCGGCACGGTGCAGGACAGCACGGGCCGCGCCTACGATGTCGTGCAGCTCGCCGACCAGTATGCGGTGCAGACGCTGGCGGATAGCGTGTCTCCGCTGGTGCTCGTCATCTTCTTTGGTCAGAGCAACAACGGCGGCCAGGGCGGGCCGCTGCTGGGGCCGATCCCGCAGCCGCAGTTTCCGCATCACTTCCTGATGCTGGGCGATCCCTCCTACTGGCCGCAGGCCTATGCC
>NZ_JBHSCH010000067.1:0-23332 GCF_042651065.1 Teichococcus aestuarii | reverse complement strand
ATCGCATCCGGGATCCGCGGCTCTTTCCGTCGGGCCATAGGGGGTCTCCTTCTTCCCTACTATGCCCCGCCCTACACGAAATTCCTGACAGTCCCGGCGCACCACTGCGCCGCCGGCGGAAGGGGGGGACTCATCGAGCGGGTCTTGGGCGCTCGCGAGGTGGCTTCACGACCAAGCTCCACATCCGCGGCAACGTACACGGCTTGCCCATCGCCCTACACGTGACCGCCGGACAGGAGGCGGACTGCTCAAACTACGAGGCGCTGATGGAGGCGCGCGACAGTGACCCCGGCATCATGCTCGCCGACAAGGGCTACGACAGCGACCCGATCCGACAGGATCTGCGCGACCGCGGCGCCATGCCGGAGATCCCGACCAAGCGGAACCGCCACGTCCAGCACAGCGTCAGCCGGCCTCTCTACGCCCTCCGTAACCGCATCGAGCGCTTCATCAACCGCCTGAAGAACAGCCGTCGCGTCGCTACCCGCTACGACCAGACCGCAGATAGCTTCCTCGGCTTCGCCGCCCTCTCCTCAATCCGCCTATGGATCAGGTTTGTCCACGCGACCTAGGCGCATCAAAGCCGCATCCCCAGAAGCAATGCGGCGATTGGGAGAAAACAGAATGATCAATCGTCGTACTCTAATGCTTGCTACAGCATCTGCCTTGGCGGCACCCAGGATTGCACGTGCAGATGCCGTCTCCTCCTATCCCGACCGTCCGATAAAAATTGTCGTTCCTGCGCCCCCCGGAGGGCAGTCTGACATCACCATTCGCCTTGTTGTCGACGGTATTCGTGAGAGCTTCAGGCAGCCCTTCGTCATCGAGAACCGCGGTGGAGCCAGCGGTGCGATCGGCATTGACTATGCAGCAAAGCAGCCAGCCGATGGCTACACCTTGCTGGTTAGCGTTGCCGGAGGATTGGTGGTGAACCCGCTGTTTGACAGCCGCGTTCCCTTCAACGCCTTGCGTGACTTCGCGCCAATAACCCAGTTCGGCCTGTCGACGAACTGCCTTTTCGTGCGCTCGGGCCTTCCAGTGAAGAGCTTGCAGGATCTGGTGCAATACGCGAAGGCGCGTCCAGGCGAGTTGACCTATGCCTCTATCGGCAATGGAACCATCTCCCACATCTATACAGAGCTCTTCGCGAAGACCGTGGGAATTGATCTCCTGCATGTTCCCTTCAAGGGAGGCTCCGCTGCGGTACAGGAGCTCATCGCTGGCCGCGTGGATATGATGATCATTGACTTCACCACCGGTGACCAGCCGATGCGGGAAGGCCTGTTGCGCGGCCTGGCCGTGACAGGCACCAAGCGCTGGCCTCTCTCCGCCGAGATCCCGACCTTCCAGGAGCAGCAGGTGCCGCTGACGCTCATCGGCTGGAATGGCCTCTTCGCACCCAGGGGCACACCCCAGCCCATCCTGAAGCGCCTTTCAGAAGCAGCCAATAAGATGGTGCAGGATCCGGAAAATCTCGACCGTCTCCTGAAGATCGGCCTTATTCCGAGCGGCACGACACCGGAGGAGTTCGAGGCCATCATTCGCTCCGATACGGAGCAATGGCGCGAGGCTGTGAAAATGTCAGGTGCCAAGCCTGAGTAACCGGCCCAGCGATGAGCAAAGCTGTCCGCTTGTCCGGCCAGTCAACGTCAGAAAGCCTGAACCGCAAGGACATGCAAGATGAGACGCAATAAGCTCCGTGAGTTCCTGTCAGCGGGCAAGCCTACCTTGGGCACGCATCTGCTTTCCACTTGGCCCACACTGGTTGAGTTGGTTGGCGCGGCAGGAGCTTTCGACTATGTCGAGTTCACGGCCGAATATGCGCCCTTCGACCTCTATGATCTGGATAACCTCGGCCGCGCTCTTGAGCTCAAGGAGCTTACGGGCATGATCAAGGTTGAACAGACGCAGTGGACCCATCAAGCCATGCGTGCCATCGGCTCTGGCTTTCAGTCCGTGTTGTTCGCTGACGTCCGGACGGAGGAGGATGCCCGGGCTTGCGTTGCAGCCGTCCGTGCGGAGGCACCTGGAAAAGGAGGGCGCCTCGGCGTCGGAATGAGGCGTGATGTTGGTACCGTGCTTGAAGTCGGACGCCCCTCCTATGTCGAGGCTCTCGATCAGGTCGTCATCGCGCTGATGGTGGAGAAGGCTGAATGCGTAGAGGATCTTGATCGCATTCTTTCAGTTCCAGGGATCGACATGGTCCAGTTCGGTGCAGCGGACTATTCCATGAGCATCGGCCTGGCTGGTCAGTTTGCCCATCCAGACATCAGGAAGGCCGAACGCCGCACTATCGAGTTGGCGCTCAGCAAGGGCTTGCATCCGCGTATCGAGCTGCACGATCTGGAGCGTGCGCCCGAGTACATTGAAATGGGTGTAAAGCACTTCTGCATCGGATGGGATGTACGCATCCTCTACAACTGGTTATCGGCCAATGGCAGCGCTATGCGGGCTTTGCTGGGCCAATCTGCATCAGCGGCATCCACGCCACAGCCCAGTGGAGGCATCTACTAATCGCGGGCTTGAGCAGGAGTTCGGCATCCATCACACCTTGAGTTCTGCGTTGCTGAACGATGGATTTCCGTCGTCTTGTTCCAAAGCCTTGCTTCCTTGCGCAGCATCAAGCGGACTGGAATCATAGCAGCATGAAGTTCAACCACGTCGCCACCCGCCTCGACCTCCAGCATTTCGAGCTTGTGGTTGAGATGTTCAAGGTAAAGCTTGGCTTCGTGGAACTGCGCCAAACTGGGCGGGCCGTTTGGTTGCGCCAGCCCGAAACCAATGTCGACCTGCAGTTCAGCCGCAGCGACACAGTGCACCGCGATGCCGACAAGCTACGATCGCAGGTGTCCTTCCTGAGTGAGACGCCGAAAGACGCCTTGGAAGATTTGGCGGCTTGGCTACGGGCAGGCGGGACTGAGGCGTCAGTCGGCAGCTATTCGGAGAAAGAGTTCTTCCTCGATGCGCCTGCTGCTTTCGTGGACTTCGTCATCGAGGCAATGATTCCGGAACTGGCTGATTACCCTGTAAAGATCTGACGATAAGCGTCGGGGGACTGAACGGCACATTATGCCCGATGCCACCAGTTCCTTGACCTCGAGCAGCGTTCCACCTGGCTAAAGGATGAGGATCTGTCGCGGATTGTCCCTCCGCCAGGAGGATCAGGCTCCCGCCTCATCATCGAGAGGCGCTACTCGATGCCGCGCCGGATCTCGCACCCAGCCTCCGCCACTTCCTGATACCAGTTCCATATGCGGATCACCGGCTGTGGCCAGAAGGCGCCTCAGTGTACCGGCCCCGCCGAAAGCTGTCGCCCGCACCTGCGGCCCCAGTTGTCTATGCAGCCGGCCACCCAGTGTCGGCAGATGCAAAGGCCGGGACGACCGAGCGAGTTCAGCCGCGATATGAGACAGGATTGCCTCTCGGGTGGCAGCCGGATCCATAGGAGCTTCAAGGGTACCTTCCTCCGGCAACGCCGGCACCGTCATGCCCGATTCTCCGGCATCTGCTAATCGAGGCGGAAGCACTTCCGGAACAGGCTGCTCTTGTATGAGGCCCAGCCCGTTCCGGATGAACACCTCTGGTCCGATCACCTCGTCCGCCGCTGCCCGATAAGCGTCGGCAGCACTGCCTATCGATACGACCACAGTCCGCCGGTCATGCGCGCGGAGCCGCTGCAAAACTGGGGTGAAGTCAGCATCGCTGGAGACGATGACAAATGTATTGAAGTGGGTGCTGTGGTGAATGGCATCCAGCATATCCATGACCATGACGATATCGGCACTGGTCTTGCCGCCGCGGGTCAGGGGCGGGCAATCGGTGACCTGGAAGCCCGCGCGCACCAGATTGGCGCGGAAGCTGCCGAAGAACACGCGCTCACCATTCTGCAGGAGCAGCGAGCCATTCGGGTTCAAGTAGCAGCGCCTGATCAGGATGCGGCCGGAGGAACATGTCCCGTCGGTACCCTCAGAGGGCCGGCCTCCAATCCACTCAAGCCATCGGGCGGGCTCCAGGACAAATGCCTCCGCCGCTTCTGGAGCCTGGGCGCAGAGCGCGCTGAACACGTTGTCAAAGTCGACATACAGGGCAAGGCGATGCGGCAAGTGCCGGGCTCCCATACTGCGGGCTCAGTATACCGGATCAGTTGCGATCCACCAGTTTGAGGGACTTGAAGGCCATTTGGCGTAGCCAAGTGTCCGAACATTCGAGCGTCTCGGCAGACAGCCCCTACACCATCCCCGCCGCCTCCGCCTTCGCCACCCTGCACCTCGCCGTGCGCCCCGGCTGCACGGACCGGAGCACGACATGGCCAACTGGACCTCCATCGCCTCCGCCTACCGCACCGGCCACTGGATCAACGCCCGCTGGCCGGGGCCGGACGGCGCGCTCGTCGAGGGACGCTGCCACTGGTCCACCGGCTGCGCCAGCGGCGGCTGGACCACGGATCCGAACGGCACCAAGGCGGGGCAGGTGTTTCCTGTGGACTGGCGGCCGGCCAAGCGGACGCCGAACAGCGATTGGATCGAGGCGGGGAAGCGGATGGAAGGGTAGGACGCGGCTGGCAAGAAAGTAAGCCTGAAAGCTTTCTTACTTACATGAAAGCTTGCTTTTTTGACGACAAGTTGCCCTAGACCTGCCCATATGCTTTCATCATTTACCATGAAAGAAAGCCTGCTGGCATGTAAGCAAGCAGGCTTTCAGGCGGAGGGTAGAGCGTTGAAAACCATTGTGGTCGCCAGCCAGAAAGGAGGGGTGGGCAAAACCACCCTGACCGGGCACCTCGCCGTAGAGGCGGAGCGGCAGGGCATGGCGCCCGTCGCCATGATCGACACCGACCCCCAGGCGAACCTCTCCGGCTGGTTCGGCGTCCGCGAAGCTGAGACGCCGGTCCTGGTGCGGGTACTGCCCGAGGGACTGCGTGCCACTCTGGCGGCGCTGGAGGACGCAGGCATCGCCCTCTGCCTGATCGACACGCCGCCTGCCATCACCGAGAGCATCGCCGCGACAGTGGCCGAGGCTGATCTGGTGCTGATCCCGGCCAAGCCCAGCCCCCACGATCTGCGCGCAGTCGGCGCCACGGTGGATCTGGTGGAGGGTGCCAAGAAGAGCATGGTGTTCGTGGTCAACCAGGCCGTCACCCGGTCCAAGCTGAAGGTTGATGCAGTGCGCGCCCTCAGCCAGCACGGCCCGCTTGCTCCGGTGGACGTGCACAATCGGGTGGACTTCGCCGCCAGCATGACCGATGGCCGCACTGCCTGCGAGGTGGATGCCAAGTCGCCCGCTGCCGATGAGATCGCCCAGCTCTGGGCCTACATCGCAACCCGTCTCGCCCGAGTGTCGAAATGAGCCAAGCCCCGAAGCCTGCTGCGCGCCTCACGCCCGACCTGCTGGTGAGAAAGGGCGAGGTGCATGCTGAACCGCCAAAGCGGCCTGAAAATGACCCGCTGGTGCAGCTCACGTCGCGCGTGAAATCCAGCACCGTCGCCCGCCTGCGCGAGTATGCGCACCGGTCGCAGGTTTCAAAGCAGGAGATCATCGAGGCTGCGCTCCAGGAATATTTAGGAAAAATGGGCGGTTAGCGCTCCTTTCTTTCGCGAAAGAAAGTAAGAAAGTAAGCAAGAATGCTTGTAAGCTACTGAAATTATTTGGCTTGTCACATGGGCGCGCGGCTGGAATCATTCCCCGGCCGCGCAATCCCGCCGGCCAGAAATAGAAAAGGGCCGGCCCCGCCGAAGCAGAACCGACCCCCTTCATAACCCGACGCATGGCCAAGCAGGTGTGAGAACCCCAGGCTATGCGCTCGGCTTCGAAATCGCAAGCCTCTTGCGGTGCGGGGAACCTGCGTCCTGCGGGCTGGCAGAAGCCATGCCCATCCACCACCGCCGGCCCGCGCGGGCCGGTTGCCACCCTGTGGCCGCTTGGCAGCGCCAGCACCTCGGCCACGCCGACCGTATCAGGCTCATGGAGGCCGCCCGCCGCCGGGAGCGGGAGACTTATC
Organism: Teichococcus aestuarii; assembly: GCF_042651065.1. Taxonomy (NCBI): domain Bacteria; kingdom Pseudomonadati; phylum Pseudomonadota; class Alphaproteobacteria; order Acetobacterales; family Roseomonadaceae; genus Roseomonas; species Teichococcus aestuarii. The sequence goes on along the minus strand of NZ_JBHSCH010000067.1, from coordinate 17,334 downwards.
GCCGCGGCTCCGGCCGACATGGCGGCGAGCTGCGAGAGACAGCCCTGCGCGTGCTCTGGACGCTGCTCTACCGGGGGCAGGGGAGGGCGGGAGCGTGCGACCCGGCCCTGGCGCAGATCGCCCAGGAGGCCCGGCTGGCGCGCTCGACGGTTCAAGAGGCGGTCAGGCGCCTGGAGGAGGCCGGCATCCTGCTGCGGATCCCGCGCGGCACCGTGGCAGACGGCCGATGGGTACAGGTGACGAACGCCTACCTGTTCCGGGCGCCTGCCGACTGGACCAAGCCAAGCGATACCGAGCTCCGGTCAGCCTCAGATTCCTATGAAAAACTAGAAGAAGGCCAGGGGGGTGAAGGGCTCTGGCAAGGCAGTGTCGCGCCGCCGGCAAGCGCAGAGAGGCTCAAGAGGCTGCTGAAGGCAGTAGGATGGGCGAGCGTCGGAGCAAGCTGAGGCAGCGCCATATCCAAATCTCTTGTTCTGTTTCCGTTCACGGTGATGGCCTCCCGTTGGGGGCTTGCTGGACACCTCTAAAAATTTTCCGAGCGCAAATTATGTCTTAAACACGATCAAAGGTTTAGGATCTACGGAAAGGCTGCCGGCTCGCAACGCGCCGTGGCTGACATCAACCTGGACGATCTCGAGGGCGCCGACCGCGACGCCGTGCTGGAGAGCATCCGCTACGCGCTGCGCTACAGCCTGGAGGGCCGGCCGCTGGGGTGGACCCTTGCCTGCCCCGCGCCGGAGCAGGCAGCCGACCGCGTGCTGGAGCAGATGGAGCGGTTAGGCTAGCGGCTGGTCAAGCTGCCGCCCGTTCGGCCGCACTCAGCGGGGTGAATGCGGCGGGAGACGGACCGTCGGTGGCTATCGCCACTTAAAGGAGGCGGCCCTTAACGGAGCGCGAGGCTCCATTCTGTGCCGTCCTCACAGCCCGGATCAGTCGATCTGAAGCAGGCCGACTTCCGGACCTTTAGAGCCCTGCACCACTTGCATGCGGACGACCTGGCCTTCCTGGAGCATGGAGGCGCCCGCTCGCTCCAGGGCCGTCGCATGGACGAAGACGTCCTTGCCGCCATCCTGCGGGCTGATGAAGCCAAACCCCTTGTCAGGATTGTACCACTTCACAGTGCCCATCATCTCAACCGCGGAACTCAGATCAACGGTCCGCCGCGCTTCCCGTGGCCGCGCCGGCCGGGTGTGGAAAGCGTCACGCTGTGGCGCCACAGGGCTGGCCGTGCTTTCGTCCAGGGACAGAACTTGGTCGACCTGCCGCCCTTTCTGTCCCTGTCCCACCCGCACCTGCATCGACGCACCGGGGCTGACAGCCTGGACGCCGGAAGCCTGCAGAGTGTTGGCATGGAGAAAGGCGTCGCCCGATCCATCGGCCAGTTCAACGAAACCGAAACCCTTCTCGGCATTGTACCACTTCACCGTGGCCCTCAGCTCGGGCGTGGCAAAGCCGCCGCCAAAGCTTGGTAGGGAAGGGAAGCTCGGACGACCGGAGTAATCGTCATCATCGAAGCCACGGCGGCGGGAAGGCCGCTGGCGATCGTTCCGGGGAGGTGACACGGAAGGCACTTTCGGCTGTGAACTCAAGGAAGCGGATATCGTCTCATCATAGCCTGTCTGGCTAACGATATCGATGCCGATGGACTTGCGTCGAAGGGCTGGAGAGGTAGTGGATCAGCCAGCCGCAGCATCCTGACTGATGCGGGCCTGGATGTCGGTCGGTGGACCTGCGGTAGCCTGTCACGTCAAGAACGTCCGGAGACGCAGCAATGCGGCAATCAACTACCTCACGGCTTTAGACACGATAAACCATGCTTATCATGTCGCAGCACCTGCGGCTGAGGTCAGAGATGAGTAGAATTCGGGCGTAGTGAGCGCGCCCGGATCATCACCAGCTAGGGCCTGTTGACAATCCGGCGTCGTCTGGTCGAGTTTCCCTTGTCACCTGGGGGGTCCCGACAAGGGGCTGAGATACTGCTCGCCATTGGCAGCGCAGTGACCCGTTGAACCTGATCCAGTTCATGCTGGCGTAGGGACGGTGCGGCTGCCGTGGCTCCTCAAAAGGGGCTTTCCCCACGTTCCTGCGTGGGTAGGGCGTCCTCCATCTTTCCGTGCCAGCGCTGGGTCTCCGTAGCGGATGCGAAGGAGCTTTGGCACATGTCGACCCGAACCATCAGCAGGCCCCCCGAATCTGGTGTGCCGACCGTCACGACCGGCCCGCTCCCGGCCTCCACCAAGGTTTTCAAGCCGGGTATCCGGCACCCGGAGCTCCGCGTTCCGATGCGGGAGATTGCCCTTCACCCGAGCGCGGGTGAGCCTGCGGTAACGGTCTATGACGCCTCCGGCCCCTATACCGACCCCGCCGCCGAGATCGCCATCGAACGCGGCCTGCCCCGCCATCGCAGGACCTGGTCTGAGGCGCGCGGCGATGTCGAGGCCTATGACGGGCGGGAGGTGAAGCCTGAGGACAACGGCTTCGTCTCCCCCGACCGCCTCACTCCGAGCTTCCCTATCCGCCATCGCCCGCTGCGGGCCAAGGGCGGCAAGGCGGTTACCCAGCTGGCCTATGCCCGCGCTGGCATCATCACGCCGGAGATGGAATACGTCGCCATTCGCGAGAACCTCGGCCGCGCCCAGGCTCGCGCGGCGTTGGAGCGCGACGGCGAGGATTTCGGCGCCGCCATCCCCGATTTCGTGACCCCCGAATTCGTGCGGGATGAGGTGGCGCGCGGCCGCGCCATCATCCCCGCCAACATCAACCACCCGGAGCTGGAGCCGATGGCGATCGGCCGGAACTTCCTGGTGAAGATCAACGCCAATATCGGCAATTCCGCCGTCACCTCCTCCATGGCCGAGGAGGTGGAGAAGATGGTCTGGGCGATCCGCTGGGGCGCAGACACGGTGATGGACCTTTCCACCGGCCGCAACATCCACAACATCCGCGACTGGATCCTTCGCAACGCGCCCGTACCCATCGGCACCGTGCCGCTCTACCAGGCGCTGGAGAAGGTGGGCGGCGTCGCCGAGGATCTGACCTGGGAGGTATTCCGGGACACGCTGATCGAGCAGGCTGAGCAGGGGGTGGACTACTTCACCATCCATGCCGGAGTGCGGCTTGCGCATGTGCCGCTGACAGCCAGCCGCGTGACGGGGATCGTTTCGCGCGGTGGTTCCATCATGGCGAAGTGGTGCCTGCACCATCACCGCGAGAGCTTCCTCTACGAGCATTTCGAGGAAATCTGTGAGATCTGCCGCGCCTATGACGTGTCCTTCTCGCTTGGCGACGGACTGCGCCCGGGCTCCATCGCCGATGCCAACGACGCCGCGCAGTTCGCCGAGCTGGAGACGCTGGGCGAGCTGACGCAGGTGGCCTGGGCAAAGGATTGCCAGGTGATGATCGAGGGCCCGGGCCACGTGCCCATGCATAAGATCAAGGCCAATATGGACAAGCAGCTTGCCACCTGCGGCGAGGCGCCTTTCTATACCCTCGGGCCGCTGACGACCGATATCGCCCCCGGCTATGACCACATCACCTCGGGTATTGGTGCGGCCATGATCGGCTGGTTCGGTTGCGCCATGCTCTGCTACGTCACGCCGAAGGAGCATCTCGGCTTGCCGGACCGGAACGACGTGAAGACGGGCGTTATCACCTATCGGATTGCGGCCCATGCAGCGGACCTCGCCAAGGGCCATCCGGCCGCGAGGTTGCGCGATGATGCGCTGTCCCGCGCGCGCTTCGAGTTCCGGTGGGAGGACCAGTTCAACCTCTCCCTCGACCCCGATACGGCGCGGTCCTTCCATGACGAGACGCTACCAAAGGAGGCGCACAAGACCGCGCATTTCTGCTCCATGTGCGGCCCTAAATTCTGCTCCATGCGCATCTCCCACGACATCCGCGCCGAGGCGCAGAAGGAAGGAATGGAAGCCATGGCGCAGAAGTTCCGAGAGGGCGGCAAGCTCTACGTGCCGCTGGCAGAGACGCGGTAGGGCCATCCGGCGGGGAAGCCCGGCCGCTCGCCTTTCCCGCCGTCACCCGCTTTGTCCAGCGCAACAACGGTCGTTGACTTCGATCGTGAAGCGATGATGGCGGCGAGGTTCACGACAGTAGCATTCCTGGGCCTTCTCCTGCTGCCCGGGTGGGCTCTGCTGTGGACGGTGATGTCCGGCTTCGGCTCGGCCGCGACCTCTATCCTCGGTCTGGCCTTCATCAGCCGCCGCGCTGTCGGGCATGGCGCGGAGCGTCGGCTACCTTGTCGCGGCCGCGGCCCCGCCCGCCGCTAGGATGCTGCACAACTTGTCTGGGGGATGGTCCGTGCCCCTCGTCCTGTGCGTGGCCGTGAGCGGTGCCGTGATGGCCTTCGGCCACCGCGCCGGCCGCGCCGCGCACATTGCCTGACTGGCCGGCTTTCTTCTGGTCTTCATCTAACCTGAAAAAGCTGGATATCGGAGCTGGGTCGTGGCGGCTCTGGCCTGCCACTGTGGCAACTGCCGCTTTACGACCCGGCTGACGCGAGACGCTAAGATTATCGGGTTTTGGAGGACCTATAAACAAGGCCACGAAATTGGATACTGGGAAGCTACTCCGCGCAACCCGCGTAAGGCGCTTGGTCGGTTCCTGGGCCAGTAGACCATCCACCCGCAGCCTGATGAGCCTCAGCCAAGGGCGAGCTTCGCCATTAGTCCCACAGTGGCCGTGACGCCAAGGGTCTTCAGCAGGCCGAACTTGAGACGGAACAGGCAGATAGCAGCCAGAGCCGCGAGCGCCAGGGCGAGGGGATCCAGGCTGCCCGGTACTGGCATGTCCAGGGTCGCCGGTCCAACTTCCATCCTACGTACATCGGCAAAGAGCACCCGCAGACCAAACCAAAGAGCCAGATTCGCGATTACGCCCACGACGGCCGCCGTCACAGCCGCCAGGGCGCTGGTCAGCGCTCGGTTGGAGTGCAGCCGCTCCACATAGGGCGCGCCGAGAAAGATGAAGGCAAAGCAGGGCGTGAAGGTAACCCAGACCGTCAGCACCGAGGCCAACACGCCCCAGGCGAGCCCGCCCTGGCTATAGCCCGCCAGGAACCCGACGAACTGGAGCACCAGAATGAGAGGACCAGGCGTGGTCTCGGCGAGACCGAGGCCCACCAGCATCTGGTCGGCAGTGAGCCAGCCGTAGCCCTGCACCGCCGCCTGCGCGACATAGGCCAGCACCGCGTAGGCACCGCCCACAGTAACCACCGCCATCTTGGAAAAGAACCAAGCAACGTCAGCGAAGACTCCGGATCCAGCCGCCATGAGCACGGCTGCTGGAACGAGCCAAAACACGATCGCGACCCAGCCCGCGCGCCAGGCGCTGGCCGCCAGCCGGGCCGGACGGCCAGGATCCGCTGCCAGCACCGCGTCCAGTAGCGCTGGAGGGCCATTCTTGGCGTTGCCGTGACTGGCGGCATAGAAGGCACCTGGGACGAAGTAGCCGATCAGTGCCGCCGCGAGCACGACGGCCGGAAACGGTAAGCCAAAAACGTAGAGTGCCACGAAAGCTGCGGCGGCCAGGGCCCAGGCCGTCCGGGTCTTCAGGGCGCGGCGCGCCACCCGCAGCAACGCCTCCACCACGAGCACCAGCACCGCACATTTAAGGCCGAAGAACAGCGCGGCGATGGCGGGCACCTCACCGAGTGTGGCGTAGAGAATGGAGAGGCCAAGCATCACAGCCATGCCCGGCAGGACGAAGAGGACCCCCGCCACGACCCCGCCGCGCACGCCATGCAGCAGCCAACCAAGATAGGTGGCGAGTTGCTGAGCCTCAGGCCCGGGCAGTAGAGTGCAGAAGTTCAGCGCATGCAAAAACTTGGCATCCGACACCCAGCGGCGCTCATCCACCACCTCCCGGTGCAGCAGCGCGATTTGGCCCGCCGGTCCCCCGAAGGATAGCAGGCCGATCTTCAGCCAGACCCATAGAGCTTCAGCAAAGGATGGCAGTACCGGGTGCCCCTGCGAGACGAAAGGGGCAGACTGCTGTGCCTTCCGCTTGACGGCATCGTTCATGGAACAGTCCTCCCAACAGCGCTCGGCGCCGCTGGCCAGTTGTGGGTTTCGGCCACAGCGTCGCGGCTCCACCGGTAGAAGGCGTCATAGAGGCCCATCGCGGCTTCCAACTGGGCAAGGTCGTCACGGTGCATGCGAGACAGTCCCAATGATGCTGCCAGCAGACCGGCCGACTGTGGCGTCAGGTCAAGCCGGTCGGTGTCGGCACCGCGCACGATGGCGGACAGCCGGAGCAGCGGCTCGGAGGCGAGCCCGAACTCCTGGATCATGGTGTCGAAGGTGCATTCCTGGCCGCGGTGGCTCCAGAACACGCCCTCGACATCGAACGGTGTAGCGCCGAAGCGCTCGGCGACAGCTCCAACCTCCGAGGCGGCGACGAACAGGAAGGCCGCAGAAGGATCGACAAAGCGGCGGATTAGCCAGGGGCAGGCCACACGGTCGACCTTTGGGCGGGCGCGGGTGACCCAGACGGTCCGTCCTGCGGTCGCGGGCAGCGGAAGGTGCTCCGAACGCAGAAGCAGGTGGCCCTCGCTAACCCAGGCTTCAAAGCCGCCCTCGAGGACTTCGGCCCGCGCCCCGAAGTGGCGGAGCCAGGCCGCCACACCATGGCTGAGCTTTAGGCCGCGCTGGCAGACAACAGCCACTTGCTTTCCGGTGTACTCGGTGGCCCAGGACATGACATTGCGGTAGTCGCGCCTGACCGAGGCAGGCAGCAACCGCGGGTCGGCGGCATGGTCGTCGTCACTTCGCACATCGAGCAGCATCGGCGCATCGGGCAGGCCGATGAGCCGGGACAACTGGGATGGCGTGATGGTGTCAGGTGATGGCATGGGCGTCCTCTTCCTGGAACAGGATGTTTGGACGCGATGCTTCGGCCGAAGCCTCACGGGGTGATCGCGAAAATCCCCTTGCAGCCAGGATGATGATTGGCGCTGTAGTCTGTCAAGGATGACTAGAGCGGTTTTCGGCCTGACTGAATCGCTTGTGATCCCGGCGCCGGGCGGAAGGTGATTCAGTTGCCCTGGTATTGGAGGGGCGACGGGCATGTCGAAAGCGCTGTCAGTGGATCTGCGCGAGCGGGTGGTGGCGGCAATAGCGGCAGGAGCATCCTGCCGGGCGGCGGCAGCCCGCTTCGGGGTGAGTGCCTCCAGCGCAATCCGCTGGCGCGCTCTGTCGCGGGAGGCGGGGTCAGTCGCACCCGGACCGCTGGGCGGCGACCGTCGGTCCTCGCACATCGAAGCCCACGCAGCGCTAATCCTGGCGCTCGTCGAGCGGAAGTCTGACATCGCGCTGACGGAGATCCGGGCTGAGCTCGCCAGGGCCGGTGTGGCGGCAGGCATCACGACGATCTGGCGGTTCTTTCAGCGGCGCCAGATCACGCGCAAAAAAAGACGGCGCATGCCGCGGAGCAGGACCGTCCGGACATCCTGAAACGGCGCTGGGACTGGTTCGAAGGCCAGCCCGATCTCGAACCGGGCTGCCTGGTGTTCATTGATGAAACCTGGGCGTCGACGAAGATGGCGCGCACCCATGGTCGAGCACGTCGTGGCCAACGGCTGCGGGCCGCAATCCCACACGGGCACTGGAAGACCACGACCTTCATTGCTGGGCTGCGCAACAGCGGCATGATCGCGCCAATGGTGCTCGACGGGCCGATCAACGGCGCCGCCTTCCAAGCCTACGTCGATCAGGTGCTGGTACCCGAACTGGCGCCCGGTGACATCGTCATCATGGACAACCTGGGCAGCCACAAGGGTGCGGGCGTCAGGCCTGCAATCGAAGCCGCCGGGGCAAGCCTGCTTTATCTCCCGCCCTACAGCCCCGAGTTCAACCCCATCGAAAACGCCTTCGCCAAGCTGAAGGCCAGCCTCCGCAAGGCCGCCGAGCGCAGCGTAGAAGGCCTCTGGAGCACCATCGGCCAGATCATCGACACCTTCACGCCCACCGAATGCGCCAACTACTTCGCCGCCGCCGGATACGATGCAGCCTGATCGAAAACCGCTCTAGCACGCCTGAGTGTCAGAACCAGCCCAGCGTCAGCGCCGCTAGCGCAACATAGCGGCCGGTCTTTGCAAGCACGACCAGCAGGAGGAACACCGGGAAAGGTTCGCGCATAACGCCCGCGACAACCGTTAGCGGATCTCCCACGATGGGCAGCCAACTCAGCAACAGTGACCACCGACCGTGGCGCTGGTACCAACCTTGAGCACGCTCCAGGGTAGCGTCACTGACCGGAAACCAGCGGCGGTGCCGATAGCGCTCCACCGACCTGCCCAGCAGCCAGTTCACGGCCGATCCGGCGGTGTTCGCCACGCTGGCCACAGCGAGCAGGATGACGGGAGGGTAGACGTCAGTCAGGAGCAGGCCGACCAAAGCGGCCTCGGACTGCATCGGCAGGACGGTGGCGGCCGCGAAGGCGGCCATGAACAGCCCTGTATAGACCGCGAATTCTTCTATCATCGCCCCGGCCGGACCGAAGCGCCCTCCTCAGGCTGCCGCGATCTGCGTCAGCGCGACGGCGCCGACATAAAAGCCCACAAGGATGATGAGCACGCCCGAGGCGTAAGGTGCCCGGCGCATGAAGGTGTCAAAGCCCGACCAGCGGCGGGACGCGTGGCGCATGCCGGTCGCGGCGATGACGCCGACCGTCACCAGCGTGACGGCAAGGCCGATGCTGAAGCACAGCACCAACGCGGCGCCGAGGGTGAACTCCTGAAGCTGGAGACAGATCAGCAGCACCGTAACGGCGGCCGGGCACGGCACTAGCCCGCCTGTCAGCCCGAACAGCACGATCTGCCAGGTCGTCACCTCGCGTCCGGCGAACCGGCGCTGGATGTCGCTGGCATGGGCGCGCTCGTGCGCGTCCTGGTAGCCGTCCGTGGTCGCGAAGGCGCCGGGTGCCAGAGGCTCATGCTTGTGACCGTCATCGTGTTCCGCGAAGACCACCTCGTAGTCGTGGGCATGGTTGCCGCGGGACAGGCTCAGGCGGGCGGTGAATTCATGAGGCTCCGGGATGTCGGTCGTAGACTCCAGGTAGCCGCCGCGGTCAACAAAGCCGAAGCGCTCGCGCTGCCCGTTCGGGCGAAGGGTCTCCACCGTCACGTCCTCGGCCAACCAGTGCGGACCGCGCTCCGACCGCAGCCGCCAGCGCGGCGGAATGCCATCCTCGAACACTTCTAGGGCAACGACGCCATGGCCGGTGTCGATATGCCGCACCTCTTCGCCTTGGCTGTGGTCATGCCCATGGTGGTGTCCGTGGTCATGCCCATGATCATGCGAGTGGCCATGGGCCCCGCTGGCCCTCTGGTCCCGCCAGGTTCGCCACAGCATCCAGATGGCCATGGCGATGATCGCAACGGCGGAGGCAAGCTGGAAGTACGGCTCCGCAGTCTCGGCGTCGAGACCCTTCCAGAGATACAAGCCTCCAAGGCCGATGCCCCAGACCACCAGTGTGTGCGAGAAGGTCGCGGCGATGCCGAGCAGCACCGCCTGCGTGACGGTACCGCGGACGGCGACGATGAAGGCCGCCATCATGGTCTTGGAATGCCCCGGCTCCAGCCCGTGCAGGGCACCCAGCAGGATGGCGCTGGGGATGAAGAGCCAGGCGTGGGCAGATCCCTGGGCGAGCAGTTCGGAGAAGGGAGTCATGGGGGCGCCTTCAGAGATACTTCGTGATGGCCTTGAACTCGTCGATCGGGCCGCGCTCGGCCCGCGGCACCGCGCCCACGACATCGTCGAGGCAGTGATCGAGGTGGTCGTGGATCAGGGTGCGCTTGGCGTTGGCGATGGCCGCCTCGACCGCGTGGAGTTGCTGCACGATGTCGAGGCAGGGGCGGCCCTGTTCGATCATCTCGACCACGCTGCGGAGATGGCCGTCGGCGCGCTTCAGGCGCTTCACGATCTCCGGATGCGAGGCATGGACATGGGGCGCTGTCATACTCGAGACCTATCCCCCTGGTAGGGATATGGTCAACCTGCTAAAGGACCTGCAGAGCGCAGGTCACGTGCGAGATTTTGGAGGAGCACATGCGGGGCATGAGAGGGGTTGAAGCAGTCCTTCGCCTGCTCGTCATCGTCATGATCGCGCTTGGCGGCACGGCGCTCCTGGGCGCTACCGTGCCGCCATCGCCGCAGACCTGGGTGGAAGCCGACGCTGATCATGCCGGTTCGCCCTCCTCAGACCATGGGGCGGTTCAGGGCGCCCGAGACGACCGGCACTCGCACGATCAGTCTGTGCCCGATCACTTCCATGAAGCGGTGGTGCCCGAACTAGGCTATGCCCTCGGACGTCACACGTCTCAAAGGCTGCGGCTGCAGCTGCCTCGGGAAGATTTTTTGCCCTGCCTACGCATGGGCCTGGAGAGACCACCAAGAGCCATGGCGTCAGCTTAGCTGGCTATCTAGCCTTTAATGCCTCTCCCAATCATCTTCTGCCGGTCCAATCTCATGAAACTGATTGCACGAGGAGCCGCGCTCCTGTCCCGTGCGCCTTGGCTGCTCACCAGCCTGCTGTGCTTGGTGCTGCTCGGAGCAATGTCGGACGCGCTCGCGCATGCCGTCGCTGAAGGCGACAAGGGCTACATCCAGGAAGTCACCGGCATCAAGCTGCTGCCCTTCGTCTACCTGGGCGCCAAGCACATGGTCACCGGCTACGACCACATCCTGTTCCTGCTCGGGGTAATCTTCTTCCTGTACCGGATGAAGCACATCGCCATCTACGTCAGCCTGTTCGCACTCGGCCACTCCACGACAATGCTGGCGGGTGTCTATTTCGGCATAGGTATAAACAGCTACGTCATCGACGCCATCATCGGCCTGTCCGTCGTCTACAAGGCGCTGGATAACCTGGGTGCCTTTCAGCGCTGGTTCGGCTTCCAGCCGAACACCAAGATGGCGACCCTGGTCTTCGGGTTGTTCCACGGCTTCGGCCTCTCCACGAAGATCCTCGAGTACAACATCTCGCCCGACGGCCTGGTGCCGAACCTGCTGGCCTTCAACGTGGGCGTCGAGATCGGCCAGATGCTGGCTCTGGGCGCCATTCTCATCGTCATGGGCTTCTGGCGCCGCAGCCACAGCTTCCTGCGCCACGCCTACTCCGCAAACGTCGCCATGATGACCGCCGGGTTCGTGCTGATCGGCTACCAGATCACCGGCTGGTTTGTGTCCTGAGGAATCCGACTATGTACAACACCGACCTTCCGAACCGCGCCGAGCTACCAACCTCCAGGCAGTTGCTGCGCTCCACCGCCATCGCCGTGGTAACGGCCGCGGGTATCCTGGTGACCATGGTCCTGCCTTCGGAATACGGTATTGATCCAACTGGTGCGGGGACCGTGCTGGGCCTGACCGAGATGGGCGAGATCAAGGCACAGCTTGCCGCCGAGGCGGAGGCCGACCGCCAGGGCAGCGAAACCGTGGTGCCAGCCACGCCTGTGGACCCTGAGCGGCGATCGAGCCTGCTGGGCACCATGCTGGCGCAGTTCCTGATCGGTTCCGCGTCAGCGCAGACGGCGCCTGCTGCCACACGCTCCGACGAAACAGCGGTGGTCCTCCGCCCCAGCCAGGGGCTCGAGGTCAAGCTCCGCATGCGCAAGGACGCGCGGGCGACCTACTCGTGGACGTCCACAGGACCGGTGAACTTCGACCTGCATGGCGAGCCGCCAAATCCGCCGCGCAACTTCTCCCACAGCTACAAGAACGGCCGGGGCGCATCTGGCGACCAGGGTGACGTGGTGGCGGCCTTTGATGGCACCCATGGCTGGTTCTGGCGCAACCGCTCGGGACAAGATGTGACCGTGACGCTGCGGACCAGCGGTGCCTACGAGGCCATCACCCGTCCCTGATGGTGTCCGTCCCGCTCGGCCAACCGGGCGGGACCCTGTGGCGTAGCTCTATTGGTCCTGACCCTTGGCCATGATCCACTAAAATCTTGCCGAGACCAGTCGATGGGGGTTGGTCATTCCTCTGGCGGAGTTCAAGGACGCCGCGTGGCCCGTGGCGTCAGGTCCTCTGCCCGGCGACCATCTGGTCCCAGTTCTGCTGCCGGCGCACTTCGTTGTCGCGAGGCCGGTCGAAGTGCTCAGCCTTCCGCCGCAGCATGGCCTGGTGCTCCTCCTCGGCCTTCTGCCGTTCCCGACGCTGCGCCGCGTCGGCCTCCATGTCGTCCAGCCTGGTGCTCTGCGCCACGCCGTTGTTGTGGACGTGCGGCTCGTAGGGCAGGCGGATCGCCTCCGCGCTGCGCAGCCGTCCCGTCGCGTCGGGCAGCATCACCATCCGCCGCAGCAGCGTCCCGCCCGTGGCCAGGCTCGGAAAGCCTTCCGCTTGGGGCAGCGTCTCCTCCGCCTCCGGCCGCTGCCGGACCAGCACCGCGCGCCTGCGCTGCCAGGCCTCAAAGGCAGCCTCCGCCTCGGCCTCCAGCGCCAGCAGCTTGCGCAGCGTGGCCAGCGCGCCGGGGTAGGCCTTCTTCCAATGCGCCTCCAGCGCCGCCTGGCGGCCGGCAAAGGCCGTGGCCAGCGCCGCCACCTCGCCCTCCGCCTCGCGCGCCTCGGCCGCGCTCAGCAGGCCGACCAGCGTCTCCAGTGCCACCTGCAGCCGCTCGGCCTGGCGCCGGTGCGCGGCGAGCTCGCGCTCCATTGCCTCGAGCTCGGCCTCGCCGGCGCTGAGCAGCACGGCGCGGCGGCGCGCCTCGAGCGCGCTGGCCGCCTCCTGGGCAGCGGGAAGGGTCGCCGTGGCTTCCGTAATGGCGGCGCGGATGGCGGCCGGGGTGACAGGCTCGCCGGCCGCCTGCGCGGCCAGCAGGGCATGGTAGAGCATCTTGGGGGCGGTGTTGCTCACCGGGGATCCTTTCGGGCGGGGGTGCGGCCGGAGACGCGCGCCAGGGCGCGATCCCAGCTGGATTGGATGCGGGCGCTGCGCACCGCGGCGCTCGTCTCTGGCACGGGCGCGCCGGAGAGATGCGCGAAGCTCTGCGGCGCGGCGTCGCGCGCGCTGCGGCGGAGCGGGGTTCGGGGGCGGCTCATGCGGAGGCTCCTGGATGGCTGGCGCTGCGGACAGCGGCGGGTGCGGACAGTGCGGACAGCCGGGGTGCGGACATGTCCGCACTGTCCGCAGCCAGTGTCCGCAGCGCAGGGGAAGCAATCTGTCGCGACGTCAAAGGCTTGGCGGTCCTGGGCTGCGGGGTGCGGACAGTGCGGACAGGTGCGGACAGGATTTTGCCCCCCTTGGCTGGGGAGGATGCGCGGGGGGAAACGGCCCGCGCCCCACCCCCTTCAGGAAGGACCCAAACAGGGGGGTGGGGGGGAGGGGGTCCGGCCCAGCCGGATCCGGCCCTCAGCGTGGCGCTCAGGACGGTTCTGGCACTGCTGGGGCGTGGTGGCGCTGTGCCGCCTCCAGGCTGCCCAGCGGCCAGCGGAGTGGCTCCCAGCGCCTGCCATCAGGCGTAGCCTCGGACGAAGGGGTGTGACATCGGCAAACGTCCGTTGCCGCCGTTGTTACACCCGCCTGTAAGGCGCCCGCAGGCGGCTGAGCGGCCATGAGGGGCTGCGCAGGGGTGGATGGCCCCCGCGCGCCCTGGCGGCCCTTCCTGGCCGTCCTACGCGCCACCACGAAGGGCGCCGGCACGCGGCGGCGCTGAACACTTCCAAACGGTCGTTTGACGAAGTGTTCAGGCCGCAAAGCCGCATCCGCGGCGAGGCAGAGGGGCGTGCCGCCGGTGGGCGATGCCACCGCCAGCGCCTCCGGCGGCCGGTCCTCGACCAGGCCGATGCGGCGCAGCGGCCCGGCCAGTGCCGCCATGGCCTCGCGCCACAGCCGCGCCTCGCCATCCGCCCGGCGCGGCGTGGGCACCGCCTGGCGCTCACCCTGGCGGCGCAGCACCACGAGATGCGCCAACGTCACCCGCCGCTGGCGGTACAGCCGGTCGAGGATGCGCAGCACGTCCTCCGGCCGGCCCGGGCGCGCGGCCGCCTCCGCTATCCGGAGAGGCCGCGCGGCACTGTCCCGGCGCGCGATCAGCGCGGCCATGGTCCAGAGCCAGGCCTCCTCGACGGAGGGGAAGGGCCGCGCGCCCGCTGACGCACCCTCGGGCGCGTCTCGGAAGCTCGGGGTGGAGGAAGCGCGGGGCAGGGCGCGGCCCATCAGGCGAGCCCCAGATGCGCGGCGAGGTACTCGAGCGCCCCCGGCAGCCGGCCGGCGGCCGGGTGCGGCTCACCCTGGATCACCACCGCCAGCAGCGCCGCGGCGACCTCTGCGCCGCAATCGGCGTGCAGCAGCGCCATCCAGGCCTGGTACTGCCGCCAGGCCTCGCCGGCCCGCGCGAGCTCCGCCTCGCTCAGATGCCGCCCGCCGCGCCCGCCGCTGCGCCAGCCCTGGGGGCAGCACAGCGCCGGCAGCGCGTCGCGCCACAGCGCTTGCAGCGTGGCCGCGGCCTCCGCCTGGCGCGCGGTCAGCGCCAGCGCCTGGAGTGGATCCAGCTCGGCGCGCCGGCGTGCCTCGCCCTCGGCCCCGGCATCGTCCTGCAGGATGCCGGCCCGCGCGGCGAGGCGGGCCTGGGCGGCGCGCAGGTCGCTCGCCTGCAGGGCCTCGAGGCGCTGCCGGTCGGCCAGCGCCAGCAGCACCGCGGCGCGCGCATGCAGCCGGGCGGCGCGGCCGGGATCGGCCACGGCAGGCTCCGGCGCGGGCGGCCGGCGATGCGCGGTGGGCAGGATGGCGCCGGGCTGCGGCGGGACCGGCGGCTCGGCCAGCAGGGCGGCCTGGACGCGGCGCCAGATGCGGGAGACCCGGCGCGCCCAGAGGCGCTCGGGAAAGGCGCCCTCGGAACGCTTGGAGCGCCGGACGCGGCCCGCTGCGGCGGGCGAGGAACCCTGCGGCGCTGGACGCGGCAGGGCGGCAGGCGAGTAGGACAACCGAACCTCTGGCGTCGGACCCCCGACCTCCGCCACGGCGAGCGATATCACGCTCCCGTGATCCTGGATAGCGGGAAATGCGATCACGGCACTTCCCGCGTGCGGCCAAGCGGGGGTCTGCGCGCCAGGGGCGTGGTGGGTCATGCGGCGACGGCCAGCCCCAGCCCGGCGAGGGTGCGTTGCGCCACCTGCCAGGCCGGCAGGTCGTGGGTGCGCAGGAAGCCCTCCATGCGCAGGCGCTCCTGGTGCCCGGCCGCGGCGCCGGCCTGGACGAAGCGCAGGTAGCGCTCGACCCGCTCGCGCTGCTGCGGCAGCAGGCCATCGCCGTCGCGCCGCAACGGCGGCACGGGGGCGGCGTCGGCTGGCGCGTCCTGCGGCGGCCGTAGGCGGGCCTCGATGGCGCCGAAGAGCCAGGCCACCGGCTCGTGCGGCCGCTCCTCGGCCGCCTGGCGCAGCACGGCCAGCAGCAGGGCGGCATCGTCTCGCGCTGTCTGGGCGAGCTTGCCCAGAAGGGCGCGGGCGGGCCGCAGCGGCTTGCCGGTCAGCCGCCGCAGCAGCGCCAGCCCCTCGGTGTCGACCTCCTCCCGCACATCCCGCTCGACGGGCCTTGGCGCAGCCGGCGCAGCCGAGGGCGTTCCTGAGCGAAGCGAAGGAACGGGAATCTCTTCCCTCCTCCCTCCTCCATCCTCCCTCTGCGGAGGTTTTTCCCCACCGGTGGGGAACCGGTTCTCCACCGGTGGGGAAGCGCTGGGGAAGCGGTCCTCCTCCGGTGTGGAACGAGTGGGCGCGCGCTCCACCCCGCCGGAGGGCGGCGGCTCCTCCTCGGCCAGGGCCTCAGCGCCGGGCGCGGGGCTGCCGGCGAAGGCGACATAGGCGTGCAGCGGCTCGGGCAGGGGGTGGCGGTACTGCGGCTTCTTGGGGCGCTGGTAGCGGCAGAAATTGCGCACGGCGCCATAGGCGCGGCCCTCGGCCGTGAAGCGGCGGATGCAGTTCAGCCGCTCGAGCAGCACCAGGAAGGCCGGCACGTCGGCATCAACGACGGGGAGGATCTTGGCTTTGAGGGTGAGCGGCTTGACCTCGAAGACGCCGCGGTCGTCGGCCTCGTTCCACAGGCCCTGCAGCAGCAGGATGGCGAGCGGCGCCTCCTGGGTCAGCTGCATGACCGCCTCGTCGGTGTAGAAGCCCGGATGCAGGCTGCGGATGCGGGACATGGTCAGACCTCCGACGCTGTCGCCGGTCGCGCGGCGATGCTGCGAGAAAGCGCTGTGCTGCACGACAGGGAATGGAAGATCACAGCTGCACGAGGCAGCCTCAGGAGAGGCTGCGGGGGCTTGCTTTCACGGTGTGGATGCGGTCTCATGCGCCATCTTCCAGAGTTCAGACGACGAGGCGCACCGGCTTGCATCCGGGGCGCCTCTTTTTCGTGTGGGGTGCTGGCGGGATCCGCTGGCAGCGGTGTCGCGCGCGGCACGTCACGGCGGTGACCCCGCCCCTCGGCCCGGATCGGCCGCGGAGCGGGAGCGCGTTTCAGGCGCCCACCGCCGACCCCACCCGGTGGGCCATCGACGGTGGGCTGCCGCTCACCACACAGGCGGGGGTGCCCGGGTGAGATCGGTAAGGGGCGGCTCATGGCAGCCCCGGAAGCTGGGAGAGGCCGCGCTTGGCGTGCAGCGCGGCGAGCAGCCGCGTGGCCTTGCGCAGCACATGCGTCACCTCGCGCTCGAGCGCGGCGTCATCGCGCGCGCAGAGCTCGCCATCGGCGAGGCCCTCGGCGAAAGCCTGGTGCAACTCGGCCGCCTCCTGGCTGAAGCGTGCCATCAGCAGCGGCACGCTCTCGGTGGCCACTTCGCCCGGCTGCACCAGGCTGTAGCCGGCGCGGCGCGCCAGTTCCTCGGTGATCGGCACCCGCCTGGCGGCGTGCTCGAGGCGGCCGACGACATCGACCGGCATGAAGTGCGGCTGGTGCGGGTTCTGGTAGCCGCTGAGCACGGAGCGGTTGACGCGGGTGTAGGTCGCCGCGGCCTCCAGGCCGCCGACCTGCTCGATGAGCAGGCGGGTGAGCGTCTTGAGCGCCATGTCGTCGGTGGAAAGAGGCTGCCTCAGCATGTCGTGGAAACGCTCCGATTGGCGAGACCTGAGACATGCGCGAGAAGGTTCGCGTGGCCCTGCCCGGATGGGTTGTGGCGTTGGACGCAGCTGTGGCGTCGGAGGGTCGGGCGGGCGGACATGGCGGGCCTTCTGGCGCGAGGATCAGGGGGGAGGTCGGGCGCGGGCGGCGCGCGACAGCGGAGTGCAGAGGATCCGTATCCGTCCGGCCGCGGCCGCCTTCCTGGATGTGAGATAGCTCCTGATCTTAGCGACGTTCTTGAGTGTGTCGCTAAGGGCGGGGGTCGGCC
>NZ_JBHSCH010000066.1:0-38327 GCF_042651065.1 Teichococcus aestuarii | reverse complement strand
TGGCGATTACTTCGCCCGTCAATGCCAGAACTGAAGCTTTCTTCCGAAAACCCGCCGCGCCACAAACCAACAACACAGCAGGGCGCGCCTTCTAGGACGACACCCGCACCGTGTCAAAGGGATTCTTCCGCAGAGGTCACCGCAGATGGGATGCAGTCCGCCCGGCTACAAGGGGGAGAGGATAGCCCCGCCATCTTCATCGCCTGAGCGCGGATCTCCTACCCGGCGGCGATCTCCCCCGAGGCGCCGGGTGCCAGCGGCCCCGAAGAGAGAAGGTGGGCCGCCCTTCGTTCCTGCATATTCAGGGCCTTTCCCTCCGCTGAGACCAGGAGACCCGACCCCTCGGCCGCAGCAATATCCCGCTCCATGAGCATGGAACTGGCAGGCTGGGCGCCCAGGTCTGGCTGCCGAGCGGGCCGGCGCAGAGCGGGATTCGCGCGCAAGGCGGCGGCTGCTCCTGCCCTCCGCGCAGCCGGAGGACGGCTTCAGCCCATCCTTCCGCCTCCGGCCGCCTGGCCCCGAGGCGGCTTCTCACCGCCTGCAGGCGGAAGCCCTCCCCAAGCGGCCACTCCACCGCCACCACGCGGTGGCTTGGTGCGTCCGCGCGCTTCCAGGCCGCTCTGGCAGGCTCTCAGCGAGGCGCGAGGACGCGGCCCCGGTGTGCCGGACTCGGACAGCAGCACCCGCGCGGCACCCCGCGACCAGAGCGCCGGCGCCGGCCGGCAAGCCCCCGCCATAGCGGCGACGGAAGGCCGGATGTCATGCAGGCTCCATCCTTGGGGTGGGGCGCTCGCGGCAAGGCGCGGATTTGGATGGCATAAAAAAACCCCGCGGGGCCTGGCCTGCGGGGGGAATTCTGAGGTGCGGGCGTCAGCGGCTCCGCGCGGGCGGATCGCGGCTCAGGCCCCGCGCGGCCAGCTCGGCCTCATAGGCGGCCCAGCGCTTCGCCTGCTCCCGGCCCAGCGTGTGGAGATAGTCCCAGGTATAGATGCCGCTGTCATGCAGGTCGTCGAACACTAGGCGAACGGCGTAGTGGCCCACCGGCTCAATCCGCAGGATGCCCACGGCGCGGCGGCCGGAGACGATCTTCTTCTGCCCCGGCCCATGCCCCTGCACCTCGGCGGAGGGGCTCTCCACCCGCAGGTATTCCGCCCGCAGCGTGAAGCTCTGGCCGTCCTCGTAGCGGATGTCGAGGCAGCGCTCGGCCCGCCGCAGGCGGATCTCGGTGGGCGCCGCCATCAGCCGCCGAGGCGCCGTGCCTCGTCCGGCAGCATGATCGGGATGCCGTCGCGGATCGGGTAGGCGAGGCCTGCCTGCTCGCTCACCAGCTCGCCGCGCTCCCGGTCGTAGCGCAGCGGGCCCTTGGTGACAGGGCAGACCAGGATCTCCAGCAGGCGGGGATCGATGGGGCCACCCGGCGGGGCGGCGGAGGTGGGGTCGGAAGGGTTCATGGTGCTCATTCCTCGGGATTCCTGCGCCCGGCGGGGCTGCCCGTCAACTGTGGCGGCGGCACCTGGACTTCAGCTGGGGCGGTCGGCGCCGGCGGCGGGGCCCGCGCTGTCCATCCGCAGCAGCGCCACCAGCATCGCGGCGCGCGCCGCCAAGTCCGGCGCCTCCAGCAGGGCCTGCTTCTCCGCCTCCCCGAAGGGGCAGATCATGCAGAGCGTGGTCACCAGCATGGCGGGCGGCGTACGCTCGATCGCCGTCCAGTCCGCCTCGATGCGCCGCGCCTGGAAATAGGGGCGCAGCGCCGCCAGCAGCGCCTCGCGGTCCACTGCGGCGTCAGACACGGGCTGGGCGTCGGCGGGAAAGGCGGCATGGTCGGCGCGCACGCGGCGGTAGCCGCGCGGGCTGTCGGGCAGTTCCTCCAGCACGCGGAAACGGTGCGTGCCGAGCAGGGTGACCAGGTAACGCCCGTCCCCCGTCTCGGAGAAGGAGGCGATCCGCCCCAGGCAGCCGGCACGGTAGAGGGTGGAGCGCCCCTGCGGCCGGGGCTTGGCCGGGTCGGGCAGCACCATGCCAATCAGCCGGCCCCGCCCCAGCGCATCCTCGACCATGGCCAGATAGCGCGGCTCGAAGATGTTGAGGGGCAGCCGGCCGCCGGGCAGCAGCAGCGCGCCCGCCAGGGGAAACACCGGTATCTCCGCCGGCGGCTCCCCTGCCGGGGCCTCGGGCCGGGAATGGTCGGTGTCCATGCCCGGCCCTCCGGGCTCAGCGGAACAACAGGGTAGAGAGGCCGCGGCGCGCCTTCACCGTGGCCGGGTCCATCGGGCCCCAGGCCTCGAAGAACTTCAGCAGCTGCTTGCGCGCCGCCTCCTCGTTCCAGGCGCGGTCGCGCTTGATGGCCTCCAGCAGCGCCTCGGCAGCCTCGGCGCGCTTCTCCATGGCGTTCAGCGCCACCGCCAGCTCGATCCGTGCCTCGTGGTCGTCCGGATCAGCGGCGAGGCGGTTCTCGAACTCGGCCAGGCGCTCCCGCGCCTTGCGGCCCTCGGCGGCCAGTTCCAGCGCGCTGCGCACGCCGGCAACCTCGGCATGGCTGCGCAGCTTCTCCGGCACCGCCTCCAGCACCTGGAGGGCGCGCTCCTCCTCGCCCATCGCCATCAGGGTGCGGGCGAGGCCGGCCAGCGCCTCGGCATTCTCCGGCTCCTGCTGCGCCACGGCAGCATAGATCTCGAGCGCCGTCTGGTGGTCGCCCTCCTCGGTGGCCTGCTTGGCCTCGGCCAGCAGGTCGGCCGCCGGCATCTGGCCGCCGGCCGCCTTCAGCAGGGTCTCGATGAACTTCTTCAGCTCGGATTCCGGCAGGGCGCCCTGGAACAGGTCGGCGATCTGGCCCTGCCAGAAGGCCACCACCGTCGGCACGGATTGCAGCGGCAGGCCCATCTGGCTCAGCTGCTGCACCAGGCCGCGATTCTGGTCGATGTCGATCTTCACCAGGCGCACGCGGCCCTGGGCGGCGGTCACCGCCCTCTCCAGCGCCGGCGTCAGCTGCTTGCAGGGGCCGCACCAGGTCGCCCAGAAATCCACCAGCACGGGGACTTCGCGGCTGGCCTGCACCACGTCCTGCATGAAGGACTTGGCATCGCCATCCTTGATGATGTCGGCACCGCCGGTAGCGGCAGGGTTGGGGCGGTTCGGGTCGAGGATCGTATCCATGGGGGCACCAGCTCCGGTCTTCCTGCCTGCCATAGATGCGCCGGTCGGGCTCCGGCGCAAGGCGGGAGCCTGAATTCCCCGCGCCGCCTCAACCGGCCGGCGCGGGCGGAGGCAGGTCCAGCACCTCCGGCGCGTGGCCGAGGGCGCGCAGGAAGCGCAGCAGGCCGTCCGGCGCCAGGGCGGTGGTGGCGGTGTTCACCAGCGGATGGAAATGCACCCGCTCCACCCCCTCCAGCAGCGCGCGGTCGATCGCCACCCGCACCCGGCCGGGCCGCGCGTTGACCAGCCCGAAGGGCGTCACCGAGCCCGGCCGCACGCCGAGCTCCGCCCACAGCGCCTCGGGCGGCGCGAGCTGGCCGCGCGGCGCGCCGAGCTGCCGCAGCAGCGCGTTGATCGAGAGCCGCCGATCCTCCTCCAGCACGGCCAGGATGAAGGGGCCGGCCTCGCGGGGGCGCAGGAACAGGTTCTTGGCATGGGCGCCGGGCAGGCTGCCGCGCAGCGACTTGCTCTCCGCCACGGTGTGCAGCGGCGGGTGATGCACCGTCTCGGCGGCGATGCCGAGAGCGGCGAGGCGGGCCAGCAGCCCCTCCGGCGTCTCGGCCGGGGCGCCGCTGGCCAGGGGCGGAAGGAGGGAGGGGTCTTCGCTCTGCATCCCGCCTCTCTGCCGCCTCCGCGCGCGGGCGTCGAGCGGGAGCGCGCCGCCTCAGGCCGCCACCTCATGCACCGTCAGCCCCGGCGCGGCGGGCGGCGCCCCCTCCAGGAGGCGCAGCGCGGCGCGCAGCCCCGCCTCCCCCGCCCGCCAGCGGCGCGCGAGGCTGTCGGCGGAGAAGTCGAACAGCTTGCCGGGCCCGGCATCCTCCGGCGTGGCGTGGTAGCCCAGGCGCACCACCGTGGCGGCGCCGGGGCCGGCCGCGGCGGCCAGGGCGGGCGCCAGCGCGGGATCGGCGCGCAGCCCGGCGGGCAGCCGCTCCGCCACCGCCTGCAGCGCGGCGCGCAGCCGCAGCGCCCTTCCCTGCCCTTCCAGGATGCGCTGGGTCTGGTTGCCGAAGGCCAAGTCCCCGGCCCGGGACAGCGAATCGCTCAGCGAGCGGGGCACCTGGCCCGAGGCGGCGAACAGCTCCGCCACCAGGCACAGCACCGGCGAGGTGTCGTCCGTGTCGAACACCAGGTCGAGCGGCGTGTTGGCGGAGAGGCCGCCATCGCCGAGCAGCCGGCCCTCGACCCTGGACGGCGCGAAGAGCGGCGGCAGGCCGCAGGCGGCCACGATGTGCTCGGGCCCGATCCGGTCTCCGCGCCCCGTGTCGAACACCACGCGCTCGCCGCTCGTCAGGTCGGTCGTCACCACGCTGAGGCGCGGCGCGCCGGCATTGAGAAGCGCGAAATCCACCAGCTCCGGCAGGCGCCGCCGCAGGGGCGCGAGGTCGTGCAGCGCGGCGCCGTCCTGCGGCAGGAAGCCGGCCCAGTGGCGCGGCAGGAACAGCCCCGGCCGGCCGAGCAGCAGGGTCTGCAAGGCGGCGGCATCGTGGCCGGCGCGGCGCAGCGGGACCGCCGCCAGGCTGAAGGGAAAGCCGGGCGGCAAAAGCGCCGCGGGCGCCGGCGCCGATGCGACCGAGTCCCAGAATTCCCGCAGCCGCGCCACGCGCCGCTCCGGCGGGTTACCGGCGAGGATCGCCGCGTTGATGGCGCCCGCCGAGGACGCGGCCAGCCAGCCCGGGCGCGGGCTGCCCGCCGCCTCCAGCGCCGCGCACAGCCCGGCCTCGAACGCGCCCAGCGCGATGCCGCCCGAGAGCACCAGGGCTGTCCGCATCAGGCGCGCCCCGATGGCCGGCACGGCGCCGGAGCGGCGGGCGGCGGGGCGGAGGCGGCGCAAGGCAGGCTCTGCGGGGTCATGGGTGCTCCTGGCCGTGGAAGGAGAGCGGCGGCCCGCCCCGGAAGGGGGGAGGCGGCCGGCCCACAGGCGCAACCGGAGCGCCATTGCCCGGTTGCCTTTTTCCCACATCCGCCACGACAACCCCGAGGAGGCCGCCATGACACACGCTTTCCGCAGCCGCTCCGCCATCCTTGCCGCCGGCCCGGCCGGCCCTGGCGATGACGCGCCCCCCGGCACGCCCGGCACCGGCGAGGATGTCTGCCCCGATTGCCAGGGGCAGGGGCGCCTTGGCGGCCAGGAATGCCCGACCTGCCAGGGCACCGGCATCGTGACGAAGGGGGTTGGCGGCGCCTGAGGAGCGCCTCACCTGCCGATTGCAGCGGCGGGGGCGCCCCACGGGACAGGCCACCGCCGCAGGAAAGGATGATCATGCCGGGCTTCGCCTTCGACAACAGCTATGCGCGCCTGCCGGGCCGCTTCTATGCGCAACGCCCCCCCACCCCGGTGGCCGCGCCGCGCCTGCTGCGGCTGAACGCCGCGCTGGCGGAGACGCTGGGGCTGGAACCGGCCTTCCTCGCCAGCCCCGAGGGCGTCGCCATCCTCGCCGGCAATGCGGTGCCGGAGGGGGCGGCCTCGCTGGCGATGGCCTATGCCGGGCACCAGTTCGGCCAGTTCGTGCCGCAGCTGGGCGACGGGCGCGCCCTGCTGCTGGGCGAGGTGGTGGGGCGCGACGGCCAGCGGCGCGACATCCAGCTCAAGGGCTCTGGCCTCACCGCCTTCTCCCGCCAAGGCGACGGGCGGGCGGCGCTCGGCCCGGTGCTGCGCGAATACATCCTGGCCGAGGCCATGGCGGCGCTCGGCATTCCCACCACCCGCGCCCTGGCGGCGGTGGCCACCGGGGAGACGGTGCGGCGCGAGCGGGCCCTGCCCGGCGGCGTGCTGGTGCGGGTGGCGTCCAGCCACATCCGCGTCGGCACCTTCCAGTTCTTCGCCGCGCGGCAGGATCTGGAGGGGCTGCGCCTGCTGGCCGACCACACCATCGCCCGGCACGACCCGCATCTGGCCGGCAGCCCCGCCCCCTATCTCGGCCTGCTGGAGGCGGTGGTGGCGCGGCAGGCGGATCTCGTGGCGCGCTGGCTGCTGGTGGGCTTCATCCACGGCGTGATGAACACCGACAACATGGCCCTCTCCGGCGAGACGATCGACTACGGCCCCTGCGCCTTCCTCGAAGGCTACGACCCGGCCACGGTGTTCAGCTCGATCGACCACTACGGGCGCTACGCCTATGGCAACCAGCCGCCCATCGCGCAGTGGAACCTGGCGCGGCTGGCCGAATGCCTGCTGCCGCTGCTGGCCGAGGACGAGGAGGAGGCGCTGGCGCAGGCGCGCGCGGCCCTGGGCGGCTTCTGGCCGCGCTTCGAGGCCGCCTGGCTCGATGGCATGCGCCGCAAGCTCGGCCTGGCGGAGGCGCGGGAGGAGGATGTGGCGCTGGTCCAGGACCTGCTGGACCGCATGACCAAGAACAAGGTGGACTTCACCCTGTTCTTCCGCGCGCTCGGCGATGCGGCGGCGGACCCGGCGGCCGATGCCGCGGCGGCCACGCTGTTCGAGGACCCCGCCGCCTACCAGGGCTGGGCCACCGGCTGGCGGCAGCGCCTGACGCAGGAAGGCGCCACGCCCGAGGCACGGCGCGACGCGATGCGGGCGGTGAACCCCCTCTACATCCCGCGCAACCACCAGGTGGAGGCGGCGCTGTCCGCCGCGGTGGAGCGGCAGGATCTCGCCCCCTTCGAGGCGCTGCTGGAGGTGCTGGCCCGCCCCTTCGAGGAGCGGCCGGGGCTGGAGGGCTACACCCTGCCGCCCCAGCCGCAGGAGCGCGTGCTGCAGACCTTCTGCGGCACCTGAGCGGGGCCACCGCTCAGGGGGGGGTGTAGGCGCTGCCATCCTCCGCCCGGCGTGGCGCCGCGACATAGCGGCCATCTGGCGGCACGGCCAGCTCGGTGAACGCATCCGCCAGCCGGTGCAGCGCTGCGCGCATTGCCTCGCCCTGCATGGCACGGCCGTGGCCTGGCACCACCCGCTCCGGCTCCAGCGGCGCCAGCCGGGCCACGGAGGCCGCCGCGGCCTGCCAGTCATGGGTGTAGTATTGCGGCGGGCCGTGCAGCGCAGGCTCCTGCACCGCCGAGGCGTAGGCGGATTCGCTGGTGGTGGTGACGAAGGCATCGCCGGCGATCAGCGTGCGGTCCGCCTCGCGCCAGAGCGAGACATGCCCCACCGAATGGCCGGGCGTGTGCAGCCACCGCCAGCCCGGCAGGCCGGGCACGCCGCCATCCTCCGGCAGGGCGTGCAGGCGCGGCCGCAGATCCACCGGCCCGCGCGGATAGAGCGGCGAGAGCCAGGCCATGGCCCCGCCGCCGACCGTGGGGTCGGGCGGTGGATAGGCGCTCCGCCCGTCGAGATAGGGCATCTCCAGCGGATGGGCATAGACGGGCACGTCCCACCCCGCCGCCAGCTCGGCGGCGCTGCCCACATGGTCGAAATGCCCATGGGTCAGGATGATGGCCGCCGGCGGCCGGTCCTCGCCGAAGCGCTCGGCGGCGGCGCGGCGGATGCGCCCGGCCATGCCGCCGATGCCGGCATCCACCAGCACCCAGCCCGGCGCCCCCGGCTGGCCGACAAGCACCACGTTGACGAAGAGCAGCCGCAGGAACGCCACATCCTCCGCCGCCGCCAGTGTGCCTCCCTCCGCCGCCTCGGCGAGGATGCTGTCTTTGTCGAGGGGAAGTTGCCGCGCCATGGTTCCTCGCCTTGCCTGTGGAGGAGGACATCCGCCGGTCAGACCGCGCCGCCTCCTGCGCATAACCGGCCATGCCGCGCCCGGTTCGCCGGCGGCTCCGCCACGCCCCGACCCCCCTGCCGCCCGAGCGGAGGCATGACAAAATTTCCATGAAGAAATTTGCTCGGCGGACCTTGCGGAGCCCCATCGGCTATGAGATATCCCCGCCACGCCAGACGGAGCGCGGGCGTAGCTCAGGGGTAGAGCACAACCTTGCCAAGGTTGGGGTCGAGGGTTCGAATCCCTTCGCCCGCTCCAAATTCTCTTAGAGAATACAGGCGTTTAGCAAAGGCTCGCTTCGGCGGGCCTTTTCTGCGTCTGGGGCCGCGGAAGCAGGGCGGAACCAATCGACGAATTTTATCTTCCGCCGACTCCTCATGGTAAGCTCCACCTATGCTGCGTTCCATGCCACTGGGGCAGAGATGGCGACCACGCTGCGGATCGAGCCCGACAAGCTGGAGACGCTGAAGATCATGGCCCATCGACGCGGCATGAGGGTCAATGAGATGGTGCTGGTGGCTATCGACGAGTACGTGGCAACAGCGGCCAGGTGAAGGGAATGGCCATGAATCTGCCCAGCGCCCGCATCCCCACTACCCTGACGGCTTTTGGTAAGCCCAGCGTGGCGCTCGTGCCGGCCGAGGTGACCTCAGTTCGCTGGCTTACCTTTGAGAAAAAGGAGGGCACGGCCTTGGCATGGGGTGATGAGCTCTGGATTGGCGGTGGCGGAATCGAGATGAAGGTTGGATTTGAGAATCCGGGCCACGCCAAGGCCTGCTTCGACTGACTCCTGGAGTGCATGAAGCAGCGTCCTCAGCGTACCTGACAATGCCAGTTACAGGACACGATAGGGGAGCGGGCTCTCATAACCGATGAACCTGCGCCTGTCCGCCTCAGGCACAAGACTTTGGCCCAGCCTCCAAGCGACTTTGCGCAGTGGGAACTGGTCTAGCTGATCTGCTGGCGCGCGTTGAGCCAGGAACACTGACCGGGCCGGCAGAACGTAAAAAGGGGCCTTCCGGCCCCTTTGATCGACTGACAGTCTTGCTCCTGTCGTTAGGAGCGGTGCGCTCCGGTCTGCATCGGAGGATATGCGGAGTGGGTTTCGGCTTCGATGCGTTCGCGCGCCCGATGCCAGTACTGCTCCGCCCCTCCCTCTGGTTGGCCGTCGGCCTCCCACATCAGAAAGGCTCGCTCCCGAACGAGATCATCAGGCTTCTTTTCTGTGTTGTTTTGTTCTGTATTGGACATGTCGCTTCTCCTGGTCGAAGCCGTTGGCACAGTAGCACGTCGCTCAACCAACAGATGCAACAATAAGTGTCCGACGGACACGATAGGGGAGGGCGTTTACCTTCCCCTGTCGCTGATCAGGGTCGCGCAGGGCCTAGAAACCCCGTGAAGTCCCCCTTCAGCGCCTTGAGGAGAGCCTGCCCGGACTGCAAGTTGTAGGCCCTGCGGGCGAAGGTCTGGTTCTCCGGCTGCCCTTCAGTCAGCGCGGCCTGCGCGCTGGTGCCGCTGGACTTGCCTGCCGGCTTGTTCGTCTCGCCGGCCCTGCCCCGGGCGGGCGCCTGCGCCGGCGCCTCCGGCACCTCCGCCGTCCGCAGCCGCGCCTTCCGCACCTTCACGAGCTCGGCTTGCACCTCCAGCCAGTTTCCGCCGCGTTCGCCGTTGGACCGCACCGCCCTCAGGTTGGTGAACCCCATGTCGGGGTAGAGCATCTGCCCGGTGCTGATCGTTACCAGAGCGCGCCGCTTGTGCATCTCGCGGAGCTGAGGCGTTGGACAGCCGGTACTTCCGCTCGTCGTTTACTGCCTCCGTGCGCTCGCGGTCGGCGGCCGAAGGCAGGAACGTGCTGTAGCCTTGTGCCATGCTGTAATCCGCGTCGTTGCGGCTATCAGGCGGGATGATGTCGGTGCGGAGCTCGGTCTTGCTCATCGTGTCATTCCTCGCTGCCACCGCGGCGCGCAGCTCTTCTTATGAGGGAAAGCCCGAGCAGTGA
This sequence comes from Teichococcus aestuarii, assembly GCF_042651065.1. Lineage (NCBI taxonomy): Bacteria > Pseudomonadati > Pseudomonadota > Alphaproteobacteria > Acetobacterales > Roseomonadaceae > Roseomonas > Teichococcus aestuarii. Next base: position 28,469 of record NZ_JBHSCH010000066.1, on the reverse strand, counting down.
GCCTGCTTCCGCATGGCCCGAGGCATCGGGGCGTTTTTCAGAATGTGATTGCGGGCTGCGTAGCCCTTGAACTTCGCCATCGTGATAGCTCACCATCGCCCGCATGCGCTCCAGCGCAGACGTCTCACCCCGCCCATGCACCAGCACCCCCGCCACCGCATTGGCCAAGTCGTCGTGCCCACCTGGAGAATGGTCGATCGAGTCCCGCCCACTGCGCGACGTGCGACGCTCCAGCCCGAAGATCTGAGCGGCGAGGCGCGGAACATCGAGGAGCTCGCACTGCCCGGAGTTCAGCATCGGCAGCAGGTCGCGGTAGATGTCCGACTCCGGCTTATCCGCTAAGTTGTACTGAATGCCGTGCTTGCGAAATGGCTTGTGGCAGAATTCACCGCCGTAGCGATCCCCGGTCACCCGGCTGATGCGGTAGCTCTTCAGCAGCGTGGCGAACTCCTCCACCGTCTGCTCCGGGCTGAAGGGCGGCTTCACCTCGCGCACCGCATCCAGCACCACGCGCCGTGGCCCGATTCCCCTTCCCTCCTGGCGCGCGATCGCCAGCGTCATGCTGTCGCTGGTGCCACCTGAGGGGTCGACAAAGGCCCGGTAAGCATTCCGCGTGATGTACGGCACCTCGTAGCGCCCAGGCGGCGTGCAGGCATCGACCACCTCGCGCGCCACGAAGGCGGCGATGTCGTTCCGGAACTCGGCCCCGTACTCAGCCGACGCGGCCTCCGCATCATCCTCATAGGCCTGGGCGATGATGTCTGGATCAATCCGGTGGTTCATCTCCTGCGTGGTGCCGCGCCAGACCAGCACCCGGGCGCCATCCTGCCCGTAATGGCGCTTCCACAGATTGTAGAGTAGGCCCCGCTTGGCATAGGGCGAGGAAGCCAGCAGCAGCATGGCACCCGGGATGGTGCTCAGACCCGGCCGGAGGGCTTTGATGATCTCCTCGTCCGGATTGGCACTCTCCTCGCTGCGCCAGTAAGAGACTTCATCACAGAGCACCGCCGCATAGGTATAGCCGCGGGTGACCCGAAAGGAGGCGGTGGCGATCTCGATGATCACCCGGTTGTTGAGCACGATGCTCTCGGCGGTCTCGTTCTCCACCATGCTCTGCAGCAGGCCGATGCTGTTCAACGCGCCGGAGATGTAGCGGAAGATCGACCCGGCCTGCTTCTGGTTGGCGGCGATGACTGCGATGGTCGCCACCTCGCCAGGCGCCAGGTACTCCTCGTAGCTGCGGAAGGTGGCCAGGTAGGTGGCGATGAACGCTACCACGCGGCTTTTCCCCGCCCGGCGGCCGCACACCAGCACGGCTTCCTTGCTGGCACCGCCAGGGAGCGCCGTACGGCCCGTGTGGTGGCGGTAGATGGCTTCCTGCGCCTCATTCATGGGCAGGGCCGAACAGAGCCGCCAGGAAAGCCTTCCAGCCGCCCCAGCTCTCCCCGCGGAAATGCGTCCCAAACAGGTTGGGATCGTCCATCGCCTTGATGATGGTCATGGCCCGGGCCGGCATCAGGCGGCGGCTCCGCGCCCGCCAGCGGCACCCTGGGCCACCCGCTCAGCAGCGTACTCCGCCAGCGTCTTCGGCGGACCCAGCGCTTTGCCCTCCAGCCCGAGCTGCCGCAGCGTGCGCGTCAGCGTGTTGCTCCAGGCGAGATAAGTGCGGCTGTCGTACTCAGTCATCGCCCGGCCGCCGGCGGTTTTGGCATCGATCTACGCCATATGGAGCGAGAGCCAGACGCAACGGTCGATGAGCGCCACCTGTGTGGCGGAGGGCTTTCCACCGACATGCGCGAACAGCTCTGCGCGCAGATCCCGCATCAGCCGTGCCTCACGGGTGCGGCCACCCATCTTCTGTAAGCTGCGGGCGCGGGAATATGGTCCGATGCGAGGCATATAGGCACCGTATCGGTGCCCTATCTGCCCCTCAATCGGAATTTTACCCTCTAAATCAGATAGTTATTCTGCGGCTTTCCGGGGTTTTCCGGCGTTGGATAAGGCTCAGGAGGAGCGGCTATCCCGCAGGATCCGGAATGCACTGGCCGTGCCGATGTTCAGCCGGCGGGCTATCTCCGCGACCGCCACACCCTGCGCATGGAGAGCCAGGACCTCAGAAGCCTTGGCACGGGCAGTTGGAGCGCGGCCCTTGTACTTCCCGGCCGCCTTCGCTGCGGAAATTCCCTCCCGCTGCCGCTCCAGCACCAGGTCCCGCTCAAAGGCCGCAATGGCTGCGAGCATGGTCAGCAGGAGCTTCCCCGTGGCGCCGCGGGTGTCCACTGGTTGACCACCCATGGAGAGGACCAGCAGGGCCACGCCGCGCTTCTCAAGGTCGGTCACGATGGAGAGGAGATCGGCGGTGGAGCGGGCCAAGCGGTCAGGCTTGGTGACCACCAGCACGTCCCCAGACCGAACGAAGCGCAGCGCCTCGGCGAGCCGGGCGCGATCGGCGGCAACGGAGGATACCCGCTCCGCATAGATCTTCTCGCAGCCAGCGGCGCGGAGATCGCGCTCCTGGGCATCGAGGCCAGCTTCCTGCTCTGCCGTGGAGGTTCGGGCATATCCGATGAGCATCAGACGATCTGTGTCACTAGATTGGGTGGCGGATTATGATCGGACCAAAAATCAAAAGTAAACTTCAGTGATCCGGTTTTAGGGCCAAAGCTGCGCTGCCGCCGCCCTCCCACTAGGCCTGCCCTAGTGAGAGGAAGGACACGATGTAACGAGTATGAGAACAGCCTGCCGGCATGGTCTCTCGGTGCAGTACCGGACAGAGATTAGCCGGCGATGATGCGAGGTCTCCCGAGCCGGATCTCTCTGAGCAGAGTTCAGAAACGGCTTGATGCTGGAGCGGGACTGTTGGAAGGCGAGCGCCGCAAGCTTGTGTTCATGGCCAGAAGGCAAAACCGGCTTTTGGACTCTAAAGGCCCGCCTCTCGTTGCTTATTGATTTCTTCACTCAAGTCGTCCTGCTGCAGGCCCAAGCGCCTCGGAGAGAATTCAGGCTTACACAGCCTCGCAGACGAATAGGGGCCCACTCGATGAGCGCCTTAGGAGGGAGCAATGCTGATCATCGGTATGGTTAAGATCGCAGCCACGACTGGCAGCACATTGCTGGTCCTCTGGATGCTGTCGCTGTTGAGCGTCTGAAGGAGATCGTAGCGGCAAGCTGGCAGAATGAAGCCCACATGTCGGAGTGTCGACACGTCGACGTGGTAGGCCCTCTCCAGCGGAAGCACCGGCAGGGGGGGGCATTTTCTTCTTCGAGCAGGCCTTTTGAACCCTTCCAAGCCCCCTCTTCCTACCCCTCAACGGTGGTTTGCGACACATGCGACAGGTCAGGGATATGATCGCCCACGCGTGCGCGTGCGTGACAGGAGAATGGGAACAAGCGTCGAATGTGTCGCAACGCCGGTTCACTCGTCCCGCTCCTGCCAGTGGCGTTGGACTTCGACCTTCACTCGCAGACCTTGGAAGCCTCGGCCGCGGATGCCGTCGCTATCTTTGACTGGAGTGAACTCTGGCGCTGAAGAGTCTGGCTGAATCGTTTGGCGCTGCCGACTTCCTCGCCGCGTGCCAGGGCGTAGGCCCGCAGTAGTGTCGACGTAGTGGGGCGGGCAATTGCTCACCTCGCAGCATTCGTCCAGCCACTGCCGTACAGCATCCTGGTCGCTGAAATACTCCGCTGTCGCCTCCACGACCTTCGGCTGCTCCAGGCCGTGCTTCTGCCATGCAAGGCAGCCCTCGATTATCCCCCGCAGGATGCCCGGCCATTCGGCGCGCAGCTTACTGGTTCTTGTCAGGCCGCCAATCTCGTCATCTCATCTACGCCATACACCTCATCGGGGGTTTGCCCTGCCAGGGTGCTGTGTGGGCGTCCGGCGTTGTAGTAGCCGATCCACTTCGACAGCCCGGCCCGCAGTTCCGAGCCGGTCTCGAAGGCATGCAGGTAGACGCACTCGTACTTCAGGCTGCGCCACAGCCGTTCGGTGAAGATATTGTCCATCCAGCGGCCGCGGCCGTCCATCGAGATGCGCACCCCGGCCTGCTGCAGCAGGCCGGCGAAGCGCGGCGAGGTGAACTGGCTGCCCTGGTCGGTCTTGAAGATCTCCGGCCGCCCGAACCGCGCCATGGCCTCCTCCAACACCTCGAGGCAGAACTCCACTTCCATGGTGTTCGACACCCGCCTGGCCAGTACCTTGCGCGTCGCCCAGTCCATCACTACGACCAGGTAGAGAAAGCCGCGCCGCATCGGCAGGTAGGTGATGTCGGCGCACCAGACCTGATTGGGCCTCTCGATGATTAGATCCCGCAGCAGGGAGGGGAAAATCCGGTGCTCGGGGTTCGGCACCGTCGTCTGCGGCCGCTGGTAGATCGGCGCCAGGCCGATCTTCGCCATCAGACGCCGGATGCGCTTGCGGCCGACCGCATAACCCTCACGCCGCAGGTGCCGTGCCATCTGCCGCGAGCCATAGCAGGGCGTCTCCAGGAACTGCGCGTCGATCAGCCGCATCAGTTCCAGGTTCAGTGCCGTCTCGCCCGTGGGCCGGTGGTAGAACCCAGACCGGCTGATCGAGACCAGTTCGCATTACCGCACCACCGACAGCTTTGGGTGCTCCGGCTCGATCATCTGGCGCCGCCGCTCCAGGCTCATCGACCGGACGCTTTGGCCAAAAAATCCCGTTCCACCAGCAGCTGCCCGATCTTCGCGTGCAGCTTCTCGATATCCGCCTCAGCCGCCTTCGCGCTCTCCTGCGCCGCTGCCTTGCCGGAGAACACCGCCGTTAGCCCCTCCATGGCCTGCCGCTTCCAGTCGCCCACCATCGTCTGGTGAATGCCGTGCTTGGCCGCCAGCTGCGCCGTCGTCAGCTCACCCCGCAGCGCCTCCAGCGCCACCTTCGCCTTGAAATCCGCCGAATATCGCGTCCGCTTGCCCGTCATACGGGTCCGTCCTTCTCACATGGCGTAGATGAGATGACGAGATTGGCGGCCTGACAAGAACCAGGACCGAGCTTATCCAGGCCGTCAAACTGTCCGGCGGATGGGGACCACTTCAAGGCATACGAGGCTACAATGAATGCGCTGGGTCGTGAACGTCCTGCTTGAGTTGCCCGGCGTGGTCGCTGCGAAGGCGGCGATCACTGGTTAATCTCATGCCGAGTCTCCAAGGCTCCAGCCCAGAGACCATGCGCATCCGGTCGCACCTCCTCCACCGTTATCGGACCCGGCTGGATGGCACCGGCACGGAGGGCGTCTGGCGCGGCGGCCCCGAGCCGGCCGTTCACTGAGCGCCCGATTTCCTGTCCGACATGACAATCGGGTGGCCGGCGACATGCAACCGGATGCGTCCACGCGACAGGCGCAGCAGGCGAATCGGAGCGTTCTTTTCCTCCAGACGGCGGCGCAACAGCAGGAGCCTTGTCTCGAGGTTGTCCTTGAGCCCCGGCAGGCGTAGCGCTCTGTCGGTGCGGATCTCGCGGTTCGAGAAATCGACCTGTCCGGCGCTGAGGAATGCCTCCAGCATGTGAATGAGGATCCGGCCAGGCACGCCCTTGATCAGGTAGTCGTGCTCGATGAAGACGCTGTCGTCATGGGCGTGGTGGACCACCCTGATATGTGGGCTGGCGACCTCCGATGGCCGTCGCGGTATGGGTGCATCCGGCGCAGCTTCGGCCGCATCCGCCTCGCTGAGCGCAATGGCCGCGGCAAGCTGGCGCGCGATGAGGGCCAGGGCGGCCTCATCCTCTGCCGAGAAGGCCAGCCGCTTCGGGCTTTCAAGGAAAAGAACGCCACGGATGCGCCCTTGCGTGGCCATGGGCAGCGCGATCTGGCTCATTGCGCCAGGCAAGCTCGGGAGGGCGACGGACCGCGTGCGGTTCTCCTGCTCCGACGAGGCCTCCACCGCGGCGCCGAAGCGCCGGAGGCGGCTTGCGTCGCTGACCCGGATGGCGCGGCCTTCCTTCCCTGAAAGGCCGATCAGACCCTCGCCGGGCAACACGTCGGCGCCAATGCCGGTGCGGCCGTAGCCACGGCTGCCGAGCGTGACGAAGCAGTCGCGGGCCGGGTCATGCAGCAGGATCATCGTGGCGCCATGCCGGAACGCGGCTTCCAGGGCATCGAGCGCGGCGTCGACAATCTCGCCGAGTTCCGTCCTGTCTGCGAACGCATCCACGACTGCTGCCATCCGCGGCAATGCACTGCCGCGCCATGCCTCCGGCGGAGCGGCCGCCAGGGGCGAGCGTACCGCCCGCAGCCCGAGCACCCGATGGATCGCAACGCCCCGCAACCGCATCACATCGGTCATTCCGACCTGCGCGCTTGTCGCCCGGAGGTCGGCTGCCATCCGCTCAAACACCGGGCCGCTGCCGACCGTCTCGCAATACTGCAGGTCCAGCCGGTACTGCGCGCCGTCATGCGGGTTCACAACCAGCAGCGCCGCGCGTGGATTCTCACGGATATTGCGAGCCGTCTTGGAGAAGAACTGGTCCGATAGCCCGACATGTTCGTCATCCAGCCGGGTGACATGCGAGAGATAGCTGATGTTGGGGGTGCCGTCGGCGCCGACCGTGCAGAGGATGGAGGGGATCACGCCCTCGAAACATGCGGCGAGCTCGGTCAGCGACAGGGTCATGGATCCGCCGTCATCGCTTCTGGCCGGCCGTGGCACCCGGCGTCTGGACGAACACCGCCTCGGGCACGAAGCGCAGCGCGAGGAGGTCGCGCGCCACGCGCCACGGCGCCGAGATTTCCGGCGCCAGACCGAAGCCCGCGAGCACCTCGCCGATCTCGGCCAGATAGCGGGTTGCCCGCGCCTGCTGCTCCAGCGTCGGGGGAGCGATGGCGGTCACCGTGCCCTTCAACTGATAGGTCTCGTAATCCGCCGGGCGGCTGAAGGTCACGGTGATGCGGCGGTTCGCGCGAAGGTTGGCGATGGTCTCCGGCCACTGCCAGGCCGAGACCATGAGGTGGAGCGCCGCGCGATCCGCTTCCAGCACCGCGCCGGCCGCCCGGGCGATCTCCGGCAGGTATCCGTCGGCCTGGGTGCCGACGATGATCATGACAGGCTCCTCCAGGAAGCTGGCCAAACCCTCGTCCAAGACCATGCCCAAGCCGGATGCCATGGCGAGGGAGAATAGCCGCGTAGGAAAGTTTTAGGAAACAGGTCTGGCGCTTAGGAAGGTCTTAGGAAGCCGGCCCTTATCGGCAGCCCTACCAATGCGGCGCACCAGGACCACAGGGGAGCGCCGCCATGACCACCGAAGATCCTCTTCAGATGCCGCCGCAACAGGTGGCCATCATCGGAGCCGGCCCCGCCGGCCTCGCCACCGCGGCCTGGCTGCGGCGGCACGGCTTCACGCCGGTGCTGTTCGAGGCGGCGGACCAGCTCGGCGGGCAATGGAACGCGGCCTCGCCGCTGAGCGGCGTCTGGCCAGGCATGCGGACCAATACCAGCCGCATCCTCACCGCTTTCAGCGACCTCGACCACGCGCCGGGAACCGCGGTCTACCCGAGCCAGGCAGAGATTCTGGACTACCTGCGTCGCTATGCCGACCAGGCCGGGATCGCCGGGCAGATCCGGGTCTCGACGGCCGTTGAACGTCTCGAACACGCGCCGGGGGGCCGCGGCTGGGTTGTCCGGTCGCGGCATGCCGGGACGCCGCGGGCGGAGAAGTTCGCCCGTGTCGTCGTCGCCAGCGGGCGCTTCACGGCGCCCTTCCTGCCGGCGGTGGACGGCCTCGGCGGGTTTGCCGGATCGGGCGGCGCCGTGCACAGCCAGGCCTATGGCGGACCGGCCGCCTATCGGGACAAGGCCGTGCTCGTCGCCGGGTGCTCCATCAGCGCCCTGGAGATCGCCTCGGAGCTCGCGCTCGGCGGTGCGCGGCGGGTGGTGGTGGCCAGCCGCCGGCAGCGCTACGTCCTGCAGAAGCTTCTGGCGGGGGTGCCGGCAGACCACGTGGCGTTCACGCGCTTCGCCGCCCTCGCCGGTAGCGCCTTGCCGGCCGAGGCGCTGGCCGCCGGGTTGCGGCAGCTGGTGGTGTCCAGTTCAGGCAGCCCGGAGCAGTTCGGCGCGCCGAAGCCGGATCCGAACATCTTTGCTGCCGGCCTCACCCAGTCGCAGCATTTCCTACCTCTCGTCGCCGAAGGGCGCATCCATACGCGCCCCTGGATCGGCCGCATCAGCGGCACCGACGTCAGCTTCACCGACGGCACGACCGAGACGGTGGACGCCATCCTGTGCGCGACCGGCTACCGGCTGTCACTGCCCTTCCTGAGCGAGGCGATCGCCGCGGCCCTGGATGTGGACGACCAGCACATAGACCTGCACGACCATACCTTTCATCCGGATCTGCCGGGGCTCGCCTTCATCGGCATGTTCGACCAGGTGGGGCCGTACTTCCCCGTACTGGAACTGCAGGCGCGGTGGCTGGCTTATGCCTGGGCGGGGCTGGTGCCGGCGCCCACGGAGGGTGCCCTGCGTGGAGGCTTGGCGCAGTGCCGTGCCGGGCGCGGCGGCCCGCAATCCATCCCCATGCATGTCCTGGCGACCCTGTTTGCGCGGCGTGCCGGCGTGGAGCCCGAACCGGACAAGCACCCCCTGCTTCGGCGTGCGCTACTGTTCGGGCCGCTCTCGCCGGCCTCCTTCCGTCTGCAGGGGCCAGACCTTCGCGCCGATGCGGCATCCCGGACGCTCGACGCGGCCGCGGCCTTTGGCCGGCTGACTTCAGCGGAGATGACCGCCGAGGAAGCGGGCCAGTGGGACGCTATCCAATGCGCGACGCGTACCGTGGCGGCTTGAGGTACCAGGGGCCCAAGCCATGGCGAGCCGACCTCGTTCGCCATGGCCGAGAGGGGCTCGCCCTTGGCGGGAGATGACGCAGCCGGAGAGACGCGTCTCACGGCACCCAGCGAAGGTTGGGCTCGGGTTTCCACCGCTGCTCCAAATCCTCTTGGAGAATACAGGCGTTCAGCAAGGGCCCGCTTCGGCGGGCCTTTTCTGCGTCCGGCGCAGTGTAAGCGGGCGACGCCCCACCGTGGTCCAGCCATGGGACAGGCCGGGAAGCGGCGATGCGGTCTGCCTCTCCCTCATCAGGCGAGGGGCGCGTCATCGCGGATCACGCCCTCCGGCATCGCCTGGCTGGTGCCGCGGCGGCCGGCGCGCTGGGTGAACAGCCGGGCGCCCTCGCCCAGTTGCCCGTGCTCCAGCGCCTCCAGCACCTCGCGGTACACAAAGTGGCTGGGATAGAGTGCGGCGGGCAGCTTCGTGAACCAGCACAGGTCGCCCGCCTCGGGTGTGCCGCCCGGCTCCACGACGCGCTTTCCGGGGCTGCCGCGCAGCATCGCGGGATAGCAGAGCGAGATGGAATGGCCGCGATCGTCGAAGATCTGCAGCAGCGCGACCGGCCGCTCGGCGGCCTCCACCGCGCAGCCGAACTCATCCTGGGCACAGGCCTCGATGCGGTGGGCCATGTCCTCCCGGTGGCGGATGATGCTGCCGGGAACGTGCCAGCCGGTGCCGAAGGCATCGTCGCGCCAGGCGAGCAGCACGCGTCCCTCCCCGTCGCGCACCAGCAGATCCACATTGGCGGTGGCCGAGACCTCGGTGATGAAGCGGAACAGCGGTTTGGGCAGGCTCGCGCCGCGCCCGCTCAGCCGGGCCAGCAGGCTCTCGAGCGTCCGCAGCTCCTCGTCCGAAAGTTCCTGTTCACCGGCCTGCATCCCCATGGCTCCTTTCGCGCACCGGCAACGGCATCAGCTGCCCGCCTTGCAGCCATCCGTCCCGGCCGGGGCGGAGGGGGGAGGAGAGGCGCGGCCTTCACCCTCATGGTTGTCCAGGGGCTTGTACTCCTCCGTCGCGATGTTCCTGCCGAACTGCCCGTGATTGCCAGGAAGCTCCTTGGGGCTGGATGGATCGGCCATGCTTCGGTTTCTCTCTGGCTGGAGGGCACACAGCACATCAACACGGCCGGGGCCTTCCGGTTCGCCGGCGCGGAATGCGGCCGCTCCGCTCAGCCTCCGGGACGAAGGGAGGCCGGCGAGGGCGGCGTCATGACGCCGCCCGCCTGCAGCCGGACGACCATGGCATGCAGGTGGGCGAGAACGGCACGCAGGGCCGGCGTCACCGCGCGGGTGGGGCTGAGCGCCACCATCAGCCGCGCGCGCAGGGGCGGCGTGCCGATGCCCCGCAGCACGTAGCGCCGGTCCGCCGCCTCCCGCGTCAGCGCGGCGCGCGGCAGCACGCTCCAGCCGATGCCGCGCTCGACCAGCGTGCGGATGGCCGTCAGGCTGTCCACCTCCAGCAGCAGCCGCGGGTCGGGGTGCGCGCCGGCCCGTTGCAGCGCGCGCCGCAGCCCGTGCTGCCGGTCCGGCAGGATCAGGTCGAGCCGCGACAGGGCGGAGAGCGGCACCGCCTCCTGGCCCGGCAGGTCGGCGGCCCGGCGCCGGCGGGCGAAGAGCAGCAAATCCTCCTCCGCCAGCACCTCCGCCGTGATGGCCCGGCTGCGCTGGCTGTCATAGAGGATGGCGATGTCGAGCCTCCCCTCCGTCAGCCACTGGTTGATGAAGCCGCTGAAGCCGTCGACGAGGCGGATGTTCAGCTGGGGGTAGCGCCGCCGCAGCTCGCCGAAGATCGACTCCGCCAGATGCACGGACATGAAGGTGGGCACGCCGAGCACCACCTGGCCGCGCGGCACCGGGTCGTCCAGCGCCGAGGGCAGGTTCGCCAGCGCCGTGAGCAGCGGCCGGGCGGCATCGGCCAGGCGCTGCCCGTCCTCGGTCAGCCGGGCGCCGCGGCCGTGGCGGTAGAGCAGCGGCCGGCCGACCTCCTGCTCCAGCAGCGCGATCTGCCGCGACAGGCTGGGCTGCGCCAGGCCGAGCGCCGCCGCCGCCCGGCCGAAGCCGCCATGCTCGGCGATCGCCAGCAGGGAGCGGAGCCGCGTCTGGTCCATAGCCTGGGACCATAGCTGCTACTGCAAGCCGGCGCATGTGCTGGCGCGCTATCCATCCGGCATGGGAAACGCCAAGACCGCCGCCGAGATCCTCCTCGACACCCTGGCCGCGCGCGGGGCCGACCGCGCCTTCTGCGTGCCGGGGGAATCCTACATCGCGCTGCTCGATGCGCTGCACGCGCACCCCTCCATCGACCTCGTGACCTGCCGCCACGAGGGCGGGGCGGGCTTCATGGCGGTGGCCGATGCCAGGCTCACCGGCCGGCCCGGCATCGTGCTGGTCTCGCGCGGCCCCGGCGCCTGCAACGCCGCCATCGCGCTGCACACCGCCGAGCAGGACGCGGTGCCGCTGATCCTGCTGATCGGCCAGGTGGAGAAGCGCGACCTGCGCCGCCGCGCCTTCCAGGAGATCGACTACGGGGCGATGTTCGGCGGCATCGCCAAATGGGTCGGCGAGGCCACGCACCCGGACGAGGTGCCGGAGCTGATCGCCCGCGCCTGGAGCATGGCCACGCAGGGCGTGCCGGGGCCGGTGGTGCTCTCCCTGCCGGAGGATGTGCTGGCCGCGCCCTGCGCCGCCGCCGGCCTGCCGCCCGCCCGCCTCGCCGCCGCCGGCGTGCCGGCGGACACCGCCGCCGAGCTGGCCGGCCTGCTGCGCCGCGCCGAGCGGCCCATCCTGCTGGCCGGGCACGGGCTGGACGGGCCGGGCGGGCGGGCGGCGCTGCGGGCCTTCGCCGAGGCCTGGCAACTGCCGGTGGCGGTCTCCTTCCGCCGCCAGGACCTCTTCCCCAACGACCATCCGCTCTATGCCGGCGATCTCGGGCTGCGCAACCCGGACGCGCAGCGGCAGGCCTTCGCCGAGGCGGACCTGGTGCTCGCCCTCGGCACGCGGCTGACCGACATCACCACCCAGGGCTACAGCTGGCCGGCGCCCGGGCAGCGCCTCGTGCATGTCTGTGCCGATCCGCGCTTCCTGGGCTGGCTGTTCCCGGCCGAGCTGGCCATCGCCGCCGAGGCGTGTGCGGTGCTGGCGGCGCTGTCCGCCGAGCCCGCCGCCGCCCCGCCCGGCCGTGACGGCTGGAACCGCCGCCTGCGGCAGCTCCAGGAGGCGGACAGCCGCGCCACCGCCGGGGACTTCCCGGATGGCCTGCCCTTCCTGCGCGTGGCGCAGCTGGTGGGCGAATGCGCGCCGGCGGATGCCATCGTCACCCTCGATGCCGGCACCTTCGCCGCGCCCTTCTACCGCAAGCTCGCCTGGCGGCCGCCGCAGCGCCTGCTGGCGCCGATCTCGGGCGCCATGGGCTTCGGCGTGCCGGCGGCAGTGGCCGCGGCGCTGCGCCACCCGGAGCGCACGGTGATCTGCGCGGTGGGCGATGGCGGGGCGCTGATGACCGGCGGCGAGCTGGCCGTCGGCATGGCGCGCCGCCTGCCGATCAAGCTGCTGCTCTCCGACAATGGCAGCTACGCCTCCATCCGCATCCACCAGGAGCGGCAGCATCCGGGCCGCGTCTCGGGCACCGACCTCGCCAACCCCGATCTCGGCGCCTGGTGCGCCGCCTTCGGCGCGCCGCTGCTGCGGGTGGAGACGGAGGCGGACCTGCCGGCGCTCGCGCAGGCCTTGCGCGCGCCGGGGCCGCTGGCCGCGGTGGTGCGCACCTCGCTGCGGGCGGTGCTGCCGGGCGGCGCGGCGCGGCCGGTGCCCGCGCCGGCGGCAGCGGGCTGAGGCGGCGGGCCATGCGCATCGCCATCCTCGACGACTATCCGCGCGCCTTCGCCGGGCTGCGCTGCGCGGCGAAGCTGCGCGGCCATGAGCTGGCCGTCTTCCACGACGCGCCGCGCGACGCGGCGGCGCTGGCCGCGCGCCTCGCGGGGGCCGAGGCGGTGCTGCTCACCCAGCAGCGCACCGCCCTGCCCCGCGCCCTCCTCGAACGCCTGCCGGCGCTGCGGCTGATCAGCCAGACGGGGCGCAATGTCGACCATATCGACCTCGCCGCCTGCCGGGCGCTCAGCATCACGGTCTGCGCCGGCGGCGGCGGCGGGGTGGAGGCGACGGCGGAACTGACCTGGGCGCTGATCCTGGCGGCGCTGCGGCACATCCCGGAGGAGGCGCAGCGCCTGCGCGACGGGCAGTGGCAGGGCAGCCTCGGCACCGGCCTCTCGGGGCGGGTGCTGGGCCTCTACGGGCTGGGGCGGATCGGCGGCCGCGTGGCGCGGGTCGGCGAGGCCTTCGGCATGCGCATCCTGTGCTGGGGCCGGGAGGGCACGCGGGAGCGCGCCCGCGCCGCCGGCCATGCCTTCGCGGAAAGCCGCGAGGCCTTCTTCGCGGAGAGCGACGTGCTCTCGCTGCACATCCGCCTGACGCCGGAGACGCAGGGCGTGGTGACGGCGGCCGACCTGGCGCGGATGAAGCCCCGTGCGCTGCTGGTGAACACCAGCCGGGCGCAGATCATCGCGGCCGGCGCGCTGGAGGCGGCGCTGCGCCAGGGCAGGCCCGGCCGCGCCGCGGTCGATGTCTATGAGGAGGAGCCGGTGCTGGGCGGGCGGCACCCGCTGCTCGCCCTGCCCAACGCGCTCTGCACGCCGCATCTCGGCTATGTCGAGGAAGCCACCTACGAGGCGCTCTACGACACGGCGGTGGAGCAGATCCTCGCCTTCGCCGCCGGCCGGCCGATCAACCTGCTGGAGCCGGCGCCGGGCTGAACGGCACCGCGCCACCATCAGCAGGCCCAACCAAGAAAAACGGGGAGACGCATCATGGGCACCACACGCCGCCTGTTCCTGCTGGCCACGGCCGGCCTCGCCGCCAGCGGGGCCCAGGCACAACAGACTGGAACCCAGCCCACTGGAACCCAGAAGGCCGGGGCCGGCTGGCCGGACCGGCCGATCACGCTGATCGTGCCCAACCCGCCCGGCGGGGGCACCGACTTCGCCGCGCGGCTGTTCCAGGAGGCGCTGGGCCAGACGCTCGGGCAGCCGGTGGTGATCGAGAACCGCTCGGGCGGCAACGGCAATGTCGGCATCCTGGCCGCCGCCCGCGCCAGGCCGGACGGCTACACGCTGCTGCTGCAATATTCCGGCTACCACGGCGCCAACACGGCGCTGATGCCGGATATCGGCTGGGAGCCGAACCGCGACCTCGCCGCCGTGGGCATGGCCACCCTCGCGCCGCACGTCATCTTCGCCGGGCCGGGCATCCCGGTCCGCAGCCTGGCCGAGCTGGTGGGGCACATCCGGGAGAATCCCGGCCGCGTCACCTACGCCTCCGCCGGCACCGGCTCGATCCAGAACATCGCCGGGCTGCAACTGGCGCAGCGGGTGGGCGCGCCGATGCTTCACGTGCCCTATCGCGGCGCGGCGCCGGCCTTGCAGGATGTGGTGGGCGGGCGCGTGGACATCTTCATCACCACGCCCTCCTCGGCCATGTCGCTGCTCCAGGGCGGGCAGCTCAAGGCCCTGGCCGTGGCCAGCGAGGCCCGCCTGCCGGCCCTGCCCGATGTGCCGACGACGGCGGAGGCCGGGCTGCCGGGCTATACGGTGGATGCCTGGTTCGCGGTCTTCGCGCCCGCCGGCACGCCGTCGGCGGTGATCGAGAAGGTCAACGCCGCCCTGCGCGCGGCGACGCGGGACCCGAAGGTGCGGGAGGTGGCCGCCGCCTCCGGCGTGGTGCTCAAGCCGCTGACCGTGGCCGAGATGGAGACCCTGGCGCGGCAGGATGTGGAGACGCTGGCGCGCGTCGTGCGCGAGGCGGGGCTGCGGCTGGAGTAGCATCCGCCGGGCGCGCGGGTCTCAGCGCCAGCCCAGCGCCGGGGCGACGTGCTTCAGCACGCCCTCGATGACATGGGCGCAGTACGCGACGCCGAGCTGGTTGGGGATGGTCAGCAGCAGGGTGTCCGCCTCGGCGATGGCCTCGTCGGCGCGGAGCTGCGCGGCCAGGGCTTCCGGCTCGGCGGCATAGCCGCGGCCGAAGATGGCGCGGGTCTTCTCGTCGAGGAAGCCGACCTGGTCCCGCTCCTTGCCGCCGCTGCCGAAATAGGCGCGGTCGCGGTCGTCGAGCAGCGGGAAGATGCTGCGGCTGACCGAGACGCGGGGCGCCCGGGCATGGCCGGCCTCCTGCCAGGCGGCGCGGTAGGCGCGGATCTGGGCGGCCTGCTGGATGTGGAAGGGCTCGCCGCTCTCGTCGTCCTTCAGCGTGGAGCTTTGCAGGTTCATGCCCTGCCGCGCCGCCCAGGCCGCCGTGGCGTTGGAGCCGGAGCCCCACCAGATGCGCTCGCGCAGCCCTTCCGAATGCGGCTCGAGGCGCAGCAGGCCCGGCGGGTTGGGGAACATCGGGCGCGGGTTCGGCCGGGCGATCCCCTGGCCGCCCAGCACCTCCAGGAAGGCCAGGGCGTGGCGGCGGCCCATATCGGCGTCGGTCTCGCCCTCGGCCGGGGCATGGCCGAAATGGCGCCAGCCATCGATCACCTGCTCGGGCGAGCCACGGCTGAGGCCGAGCTGGAGGCGGCCGCCGCTGATGAGGTCGGCGGCCCCGGCATCCTCGGCCATGGAGAGCGGGTTCTCGTAGCGCATGTCGATGACGGCGGTGCCGAGCTCGATGCGGCGGGTCTTCGCCGCCATCGCGGCGAGCAGGGGGAAGGGCGAGGCGAGTTGCCGGGCGAAGTGGTGGACGCGGACATAGGCGCCATCCGCGCCCAGTTCCTCCGCCGCCATGGCGAGGTCGATGGATTGCAGCAGGGCGTCGGCGGCGGAGCGGGTGCCGGAACCGGGGGCGGGCGTCCAGTGGCCGAAGGACAGGAAGCCGATCTTCTTCATGGTGGGCGTGATCCAGATGGGCGGCCCCGGGGCGGGTGCTGACCGAGGGGGCCGGTGTCATGCAGGGATATGGGCCCAGGCCGCGCAGGCCCCAAATCACCGGCGCCAATGATGCTCATGCGCCAGGGCCGCCTGCCCCGCGGGCAGGGGGGGCGGCTACTCCGCCCCGCCCGGTTGCGTTATGCTGCCGCGAAACGGCCATGCCGCACGGTCCGGCGGCAAGCCTTGGACCAGGAGGGAATATGAGCGAGCAACCCGCGATCGGCATGATCGGCATCGGCCTCATGGGGCATGGCATCGCCTGGAACATCGCGAAAGCGGGTTACGGGCTGACCATCCTGGACCATCCCGGCAACCAGCCGGTGGACGACCTGCAGGGCATGGGCGTGCAGGTGGCGCCGCGGATCGCCGATGTCGCGCAGGCGGCCGATGTCATCGTGCTCTGCGTGACCGGCTCGCCGCAGGTGGAGGCGATCCTGACCGGGGCGGACGGCGTGGTCGCGCATCTGCGGCCGGGCACGGTGGTGGTGGACTGCTCCACCGCGCTGCCGGAATCCAGTGCGCGCATGGCCGCCGCCGTCGCCGCCGCAGGCGGGCAGTTCCTGGACGCGGCCATGACCCGGCTGCCGCAGCATGCCCGCGCCGGCACGCTGAACCTCCTCGTCGGCGGCGACACGGCGCTGCTGGAGCGGCTCCGCCCGCTGCTCGAGACCTTCAGCGAGAACATCACCCATATCGGCGGCGTCGGCTCCGGCCACCTGATGAAGCTGCTGCACAACTACGTCTCGCTCGGCTTCCTGGCGCTGCTGGCCGAGGTGGCGGCGCACGGGCAGAAGGCCGGGGTGGAGATGGCCACGCTGGTCGACGTGCTGGCGCAGGGCGGCGGCGGCGGCACGGCGCTGCAGCGCATCTCGCCCTTCCTGCTCGAGGGCGACCCCTCCTCCGTGCCGTTCTTCATCAGCAACGCCGCCAAGGATCTGGGCTATTACCGCCAGGCGGCGGAAGCGGCCGGCGTGCACCGCGCCATCGCCGACGCGGTCGGGACCACGCTGGATTCGGTGGTCGCCCAGGGGCACGGGCAGGATTACGTGCCGCAGCTCGCGGCGCTGCTGAAAGCCTGAGGGGCTCCGGGCCGCGCCGGCGCAGAGCCGGTGCGGCGCCCTGCCTCCCCCCCCCGCGCCAAGGCTCTTGCCAAGACATCGCGCCGGGCCTCTCGTGGGGCCGGGCACGGCGGCACCATCCGCTCCCGCCATGATCGACACCGATCCGGAGGATTCTGGAATGAGCAACCCGGCCGATTACAGCCCGCCGAAAATCTGGACCTGGGACCAGGCCAGCGGCGGCCGCTTCGCCAACATCAACCGCCCCATTTCCGGCCCCACGCACGAGAAGGAGCTGCCGGTCGGGCGCCACCCCCTCCAGCTCTATTCCCTGGCGACGCCCAACGGCGTGAAGGTCACGGTGATGCTGGAGGAGCTGCTGGCC
Organism: Teichococcus aestuarii; assembly: GCF_042651065.1. NCBI lineage: Bacteria > Pseudomonadati > Pseudomonadota > Alphaproteobacteria > Acetobacterales > Roseomonadaceae > Roseomonas > Teichococcus aestuarii. Next base: position 11,230 of record NZ_JBHSCH010000066.1, on the reverse strand, counting down.
CTCGGCCACAGCGGCGCGGAATACGATGCCTGGCTGATCCGCATCGGCGAGGGCGACCAGTTCGGCAGCGGCTTCGTCTCGGTCAACCCGAACTCCAAGATCCCCGCCCTGCTGGATTGCAGCGGCCCGGCACCCATCCGCGTCTTCGAATCGGGTGCGATCCTCACCTACCTCGCCGAGAAGTTCGGCGCCTTCCTGCCGACCGAGCCGGCGGCGCGGGCCGAGACCCTCTCCTGGCTGTTCTGGCAGATGGGCAGCGCGCCCTATCTGGGCGGCGGCTTCGGCCACTTCTACGCCTATGCGCCCACCAAGATGGAATACCCCATCAACCGCTTCGCCATGGAGACGAAGCGCCAGCTAGACGTGCTGGACCGCCGCCTGGCGGAGAGCGAGTACATCGCCGGCAGCACCTACACCATCGCCGACATCGCCATCTGGCCCTGGTATGGCGGGCTGGCGAAGGGCTGGCTCTACGACGCCGCCGAGTTCCTGCAGGTCGGCAGCTACAAGAACCTGCAGCGCTGGGCGGACATGATCGGCGAGCGGCCGGCCGTCCGGCGCGGGCGCATGGTCAACCGCGTCTCCGGCGACCCGGCCAGCCAGCTGCACGAGCGGCACGACGCCAGCGACTTCGAGACCCGGACGCAGGACAAGCTGGGCGGCAAGGACCCGGCCGGCACCTGACCCGGCCGGCCCTGACCTGATCGGCCCTGGCCTGATTGGCCCTGGCGCGGCGCGCGCCGGGGCCTGGCCTCAGGCGGCCTTCCGTGGCCGCACCATCCGCGCCACGGCGCCGGCCAGCGGCGCCAGCACATACTCCGCCAGCGGGATGATGAGCGCGCCCAGGGCCAGCCCCAGCAGGCCGGACAGCGTGGCCGTCACCAGCCAGGACACCGCGCCGCCCAGCCCCCCCGACAACTCGCCCGCCCGGTGCGCGATGTCGTGCACGACATGGCCGGGCGCGGTGACGCCGAACTCCTCCAGCCCGTGCAGCACGATGCCGCCGCCAACCCAGAGCATGGCGGCGGTGCCGACGATCGCCAGGACGCGCAGGAAATGCGGCATGCCCACCACCAGCCCGCGGCCAAGCGCCCGGGTCAGCGGCCGCAGCGCCCGGTCGGCGCCGCTCGGCGGCTCGGGCGGGGCGTCGATCACCGGGATCGCACTGGGCAGGACGGCGCGGCGGCTGACCGCGGCGGGTGCCGGGGCGGCGGCCCGCGGCACCACGCCGCCACCGCCGCGCAGGCCCAGCAGGGTGGAGGCCGGCCGCTCGTTCACCGCCAGCGAGACGCCGGCATCGTCGGCCTTCACGATCAGCGCCACGGAGCCATAGACCAGCAGCGTCACGCCGATGCCGACCACCGCCAGGATCACCGCCTGCGCGAAAGTGGATTGCCCCGTCAGCCCGGCCAGCGTCAGCGCCATGATCTCGGCCGACAGGATGAAGTCGGTCTGGATGGCGCTGCGCACGCGCTGCCGCTCCAGCGCCTGCGGGTCCCGTGGCGTGGCGCCGGTCTTCTCCTCGTGGTGCACGGCGGCATGGGGGCGCAGGGCGTGCAGCACCTTCTCGGCCCCCTCATAGCAGAGATAGGCGCCGCCCAGCATCAGCAGCGGCGTGATGCTCCAGGGTGCCAGCCAGCTGAGCGCCAGCGATCCGGGCAGCAGGTAGAGCAGCTTGTTCTTCAGCGAGCCGAGCGCGATCTGCCCGACGATCGGCAGTTCCCGCCTGGCGGCGAAGCCCACCACGTAGCGCGGCGTCACCGCCGCGTCATCGATGACGACGCCGAGCGCCTTGGTGCCGGCCTTGGCGGACTGGGCCGCGACATCGTCCAGCGATGCCGCCGCCACCTTGGCCAGCGCCGACACGTCGTCCAGCAATGCGATCAGGCCAACACTCACGGGAGCACTCCTCGATTCGCCGCGGATGGCAGGCGCGTTGCACCCTGCCCAAGCCGGCAGGAGCGGCAAGGGTTGCAGGCAGGGAGGCGGAATCCGCCCGGCCTGCCGCTTTCCCCGGGCGGATGGCCGCCCCGGCCGCTGCGCCGCGCCCGGCCCGCAAGCCCGGCCCGCAAGCCCTGCCGGCCGGGCCCGCATGGGGCCGCACCGGGCAGCGCGCCCCAACTTTCCTCCGGGGGCGGGTGCGCTACACTCGCCACGCCATCGGCGCCGGCGGCCTGCCGCGCGCCGGAAGGCGGGCACGGGGCCGGCTCCCCCCTCCCGCACCGCCGCGCCTGACCGAGGGACATCCGTGAAAGACGCCATGAGCACCATCTTCCTGAAGAACGCCCGCATCGTCGATGGCACCGCGCCCGAGCCCACCGCGCCGCAGGGCGTGGTGATCGAGGGGGACAGCATCCGCGAGGTCTCCGCCACCGCCCGCGCGCCGGAGGGCGCCGCCGTCATCGACCTCGCCGGCAAGGTCCTGATGCCGGGGCTGATCGACGCGCATGTGCATGTCGTCGCGGTCGAGGCGAGCCTGGCGCGCAACGCCACGCTGCCGGATTCCCTGGTCATGGCGCGCTCCATCCGGCTGATGGGCGAGATGCTGATGCGCGGCTTCACCACGGTGCGCGACGTGGGCGGCGCCGACCACGGCCAGGTGGTGGCGGAGCAGGAGGGGCTGTTCCCCGCCCCGCGCCTCGTCATCTCCGGCAAGGCGCTGAGCCAGAGCGGCGGGCATTGCGACTTCCGCGGCCCCTTCGACAACGCGCCGAGCCCCTTCGAGGGGCGCCTCGGCGCGCTGGGCCGGCTGTGCGACGGCGTGCCGGAGCTGCGCCGCGCCGCCCGGCAGGAGATCAAGGGGGGCGCGCGCTTCATCAAGATCATGGCGAATGGCGGCGTCGCCTCGCCCACCGACCCGATCCACTTCCTCGGCTTCTCGCGCGAGGAGATCGGGGCGGCGGTGGAGGAGGCGCGCAACGCCGGCACCTATGTCTCCGCGCATCTCTACACCGACGAGGCGATCCGCCGCGCCGTGGAATGCGGCGTCCATTCGCTCGAGCACTGCAACCTGATCCGCCCGGAGACGGCGCGCCTCGCCGCCGAACAGGGCGCCATCGCCGTCCCGACGCTGGTCACCTACGACAAGCTGGCGGAGGAGGGCGAGGCGCTCGGCATCGGCGCCGAGGCGGTGGGCAAGGTGGACCATGTGCGGCTGGCCGGCATGGATTCGCTGCGCATCATGCAGGAGGCCGGGCTGCCCATGGCCTATGGCTCCGACCTGCTCGGCCCGATGCACCGGCACCAGTCGGAGGAGTTCGTCATCCGCGGCCGGGTGCTGCCGGCGCAGGCGGTGATCGCCTCCGCCACCGCCGTCGCCGCGCGGCTGTGCCGGATGGAGGGCCGGATCGGCGTGGTGGCGCCGGGCGCCCTGGCCGACCTCATCGTGGTCGATGGCGACCCGCTGCGCGACCTCTCGCTGCTGACCGGGCAGGGCCGCCACCTGTCGCTGATCATGAAGGGCGGCCGGGTGATGAAGCGGGCCTGACGGCGGCCCGCCCGACACCACGGCCTGCACGGCCCGGCTTGAAAGATCAGGCCGGGCCGCACATATCGCGCCCCGCCTGAGACACAACCATTGCAGGAGCAATATCGTGAGCGAGGCCCTGGAGCGGCATGAATTCGGCGCCGAGGTCGGCCGCCTGCTCGATCTCGTCGTGCACGCGCTCTACTCGGAGCGCGAGATCTTCCTGCGCGAGCTGGTCGCCAACGCCGCCGACGCGGTGGACCGCCGCCGCTTCGAGGCGCTGACCACGCCCGCGCTGATGCTGGAGGGCGAGGCCAGGCTGCGCATCGTGCCGGACAAGGCGGCGCGCACCCTGACCCTCTCCGACCCCGGTATCGGCATGAGCAAGGCCGAGCTGGTGCAGCATCTCGGCACCATCGCCCGCTCCGGCACGCTGGCCTTCGCGAAGTCGCTGGCCGAGGCGCCGGCGGCGGAGAAGCCGAGCCTGATCGGCCAGTTCGGCGTCGGCTTCTATTCCGCCTTCATGGTGGCCGAGCGGGTGGAGGTCACCTCCCGCCGCGCCGGCGAGGCGGAGGCCTGGGTCTGGGCCTCCGAGGGCCGCGGCGACTACACCCTGGCGCCGGCCAGCCGCGACGCGGCGGGCACCGACATCGTGCTGCACATGAAGGCCGATGCCGAGGAGTTCCTCGACCCCTGGCGGCTGCAGTCGATCATCCGCAAATGGGCCGACCACATCACCATCCCCATCACCGTGGCGCGGGACGGCAAGGACGAGCCGGCCAACGAGGGCACGGCGCTGTGGCGCAAGCCGAAATCGGAGATCTCGGAGGAGAGCTACACCGAGTTCTACCGGCACGTGGCGCACAGCTTCGACAAGCCCTGGGCCACGCTGCACTGGCGCGCCGAGGGCACGGTGGAGTTCACCGCCCTGCTCTTCATCCCCGGCATGAAGCCGTTCCAGGCGGTGGAGGGCGAGCGGGAGAGCCGCGTGCGGCTGCATGTGCGGCGCATGTTCATCACCGACGAGGCGGCGCTGCTGCCGCCCTGGCTGCGCTTCGTGCACGGCGTGGTGGACACCGAGGACCTGCCGCTCAACGTCAGCCGCGAGATGCTGCAGGCGACGCCGGCGCTGGCCCGCATCCGCAAGGCGGTGACCAACCGCGTGCTCTCCGAGCTGAAGACCCGCGCGAAGGATGCCGAGGCCTACCAGGGCTTCTGGGAGAATTTCGGCCCCATCCTGAAGGAGGGCATCTGGGAGGATGCCGAGCACCGGCAGGAGGTGGCGGCGCTGCTGCGCTTCCGCTCCTCGGCCGTGGAGGGCTGGACCTCGCTGGCCGACTACGTGGCGCGCATGAAGCCGGAGCAGGAGGCCATCTACATCCTGGCCGGCGACGACGCGGCGGCGCTGGCGAAATCGCCGCAGCTGGAGGGCTTCCGCGCCCGCGGCGTGGAGGTGCTGCTGCTGGCCGACCAGCTCGACGCCTTCTGGCCCGAGCGGCTGGACAGCTTCGAGGGCAAGCCGATCCGCAGCATCACCCAGGGGACGGTCGATCTCTCGAAACTGCCGCTGGATGCGGCGCAGGAGGCGGCAGCCGATCTCTCCGCCCTGCTGCCGAAGCTGCAGGAAGCGCTGAAGGACGACGTCACCGAGGTGCAGGCCACCGACCGGCTGGTGGACAGCGCCGTGGTGCTCTCCGCCGGGGCGGACGGGCCGGACCTGCAGATGCAGCGCCTGCTGCGCCGCGCCGGCCGCGCCCTGGGGCCGGACCGCGCCGTGCTGCAGATCAACCCGCGCCACCGGCTGATCCACCGGCTGGCCGCCCGCGCCGCCGCCGGCGAGGACCTGGCCGAGGCCGCCGGCCTGCTGCTGGACCTCGCCCGGGTGCAGGATGGCGATGCGCCGCGCGATCCGGCGGCCTTCGCCCGCCGCGTGGCCGGGGCGCTGGCCGCGGAGGGCTGAGGGGAAGGAGAAGCGCGGGCCGGGGTTTCCCTGCCCGCGCCCTCAGGGCAGCAGCCGCTCCACGCGCCGCAGGAACTCGGCCAGCCGGAAGGGCTTGGCGAGGATTTCCATCTGCGCCTCGGCACGGTCGGCGCCCAGCGTCGCCGCATCGGCATAGCCGGTGATCAGCAGCACCTTGAGGCCGGGCTGCTCCTGCCGCGCGGCATCGGCCAGTTGCCGCCCGTTCATCCCGCCCGGCAGGCCGACATCGGCCAGCAGCAGGTCGACAGGCCCGGCCGAGCGCAGCAGGGCGAGGCCGCCGGCGCCATCCTCCGCCTCCAGCACGGTGTAGCCGGCATAGTCCAGCGCCTCGCGCAGCACGGCGCGCAGGCTCGGCTCGTCGTCCACCAGCAGCAGGGTGCCCCGCCGGCCGGGCCGGGCGGGCGGCAGGCCGGCCGCCGCAGCCGGCGGCGCCTGCGGCGCCGCCTCCCCGTGGCGCGGCAGGTAGAGGTGGACGGCGGTGCCCTCCCCCGGCACGGAGTCGATCCGCACCTGCCCGCCCGATTGCCGGGCGAAGCCGTACACCATGGAGAGACCGAGCCCTGTCCCCCCTCCCAGCGGCTTGGTGGTGAAGAAGGGCTCGAACACCTTGGCGAGGGTGGCGGCATCCATGCCGCTGCCGGTGTCGGCGACGGTCAGCCGCACATAGTCGGCCGGCGGCAGATCCAGCGCCTGCGCCGCCGCCACGCCGAGGGCGGTGTTGGCCGTGGTGATGCGCAGCAGCCCGCCCCCCGCCATGGCGTCGCGCGCATTGAGGCAGAGGTTGAGCAGCGCGTTCTCGAGCTGGTTCTGGTCGCACAGGGTCAGCCACAGGGCGGGCTCGAAGCGTGTCTCGATGCGGATATGCGGCCCCATGCTGCGCTGGACCAGCTCCAGCATGCCCTCGACCAGCACGTTCACCGCCGTGGGCTGCGCATCCAGCGTCTGCCGGCGGGCGAAGGCCAGCAGGCGGTGCGTCAGGGCAGCGGCGCGCTGCACGGCGCCCTGCGCCAGCTCCACATGCCGCGGAAGGGCCGCCACCTGCCCTCCGGCGAGGCGCAGCTGCATCAGCTCCAGGCTGCCGCCGATGCCGGCCAGCAGGTTGTTGAAGTCGTGCGCCAGCCCGCCGGTGAGCTGGCCCACCGCCTCCATCTTCTGGCTCTGGCGCAGCCGCTCCTCCAGCTCGTTGCGGCGCGTCACGTCGCGCCCGGCGGCGACGAAGCCCGCCTCGTCCGGGATGCAGGCCCAGCTGAAGGCGCGGCTGGTGCCATCGGCGTGGCGCATGCGCAGCTCCACCGCCACATCCGCGCCGCCGTGGCGCAGCTGGGCCAGAGCCGCCTCCAGCATGTCGCGGTCCTCATCCTGCACCAGCGCCCCCAGCGGGGTGCCGGGCAGGCCGGCGGCCGGCAGGCCCAGCGCGGCCTGCCAGGCCGGGTTGGCGCTGACACAGCGCCCCTCGGCGTCGCCCACGAAGAACAGGTCGCGGGAGACGCGCCAGACCCGGTCCAGCTCCCGCGTGCGCTCCGCCACCCGGCTTTCCAGCGCTTCGTTCAGCGTCCGCAGCCGGGCCTCGGCCTCCTGCGTGGCGGTGACGTCGTAGAGCACGCCGCTGAAGCGCAGCTCGCTGGTGTCCGCGTCGCGCAGGTATTCGCCGCGCCGCATCAGCCAGCGCGGCGTGCCGTCATCGGCGCGGCGGATGCGGAAGGCGCGGGTCTCGGCCGGACCCGGAGCGGCGGGCGGGGCGCGGTCGAAGGGCGAGGGATCCCCCTCGGCGACCAGGCTGTTGACCAGCGGCACCGGCAGGTTCGCCACCGGCCGCAGGCCGAGCAGCGCGCAGAAGGTGCCGGAGACCGCCGCCGTGCCGAAGCCCGGCACATGCTCGAAGGTGCCGATGCCGCCGGCGCTCTGGGCGATGCGCAGCCGTTCCTCGGTGCGCTTCTGCTCGGTGATGTCGGTCAGCGTGCCGATCAGGCGGGCGGGCTGCCCCTGCGCATCCGGCCAGCAGCGGGTGCGGGCCTGCACCCAGCGCACCGTGCCATCCGGCCCCAGCAGGCGGTATTCCTTGGAGAACAGCTCGGCGCCGCGCAGCAGCCCGCCGACGCCCAGGCGGATGCGCATCCGGTCCTGCGGGTGGATGCAGGCGAAGAAGCCGGACGGGTCCAGCGCCGCGCCGGCGAGGGGCAGCCCGTGCCAGGCGGCGAACTGCGTGTCGCCGGCGATCCGCCCGGTGGCGATCTCCCACTCCCAGGCGGCGCTGCCGGAGAGGGCGAGCTGCGCCCGCAGGCGCCGGTCCTCCTGCCCCTCGCCTTCCGGCAGGGTGCAGAGCAGCAGCCCCTCCGACGGTCCCGGCGCCAGGAACAGGGGCGGGGTGTCGGCGGCCCGGAAGGCGCGGCCCTGGGCCTCGCGCGCCGCCGCCGGCCCCGCCTGCCGCAGCCGCTCCAGCGCGCCGGGGCCGCCCCGGGCGGTGAAGGCGGCGGTGCAGCCGAGCAGCGGCAGCTCCGGCTTCGCGCCGTCCAGCACCGCCAGCGCCACCCCTGCCGCCTCGAAGGCAGCCATCCACGGCCCGATCCGGTCCCCGAGGGAAGCGGCCAGGGGTCCGGTGGCAGGGTCGGTCGTGAAGGGCAGGGCGGTGTTCTCCATGCGCGCCGCCGCGGCCTCAGGGGCTGCCGGCGGTGTCGTCCATCACGCTGCTGATGAAGCTGGCGATCAGCTGCTGCAGCATGGCCAGCGAGGGCATGTCCATCAGCATGGCAATGTAGCCGCGGATATCGTGGTTGCGGATGCTGAAGTTGATATAGAGGAACAGCACCACCCCGGCCACCTCCTCCTCCGGTCTCATGCCGGAGGCGAAGAGGGCGGCGGGGGCGCCATGGTCCAGGTCGGGCAGCGACAGGGTCAGGCTCTCGCGCAGCATGTTGGCCATGGTGCCGAGGCAGTTGTTGAGCACGAGGTTGCCGGTCTCGGTCAGCGTCTCGTCCTGCAGGGCCAGGGCTTCCGCATCGTCCACCGAATCGCCCAGCACGGCGCGCACCAGGCTGGCGCCGTTCGCCGCCGGCAGGATCAGCAGGGCGCGGCCGGAGAAAGGACCGGCGAAGTCCTGCCGCACCGCCACCAGCGGCTCCTGCTCCCGGTCGGCGATCATCGCCGCCGCCGCCTGCCGGCTGATCACCTCGGCGGAGGGGACGGAGAGCAGCACCTCGGCGCCGATCAGGCGGCGCAGGCTGGCCGCGGCACGGCTGACGCCGATGTTGACGATCTCGGTCAGCGCGTCCCGCTCCAGCTCGCTGAGCAGGATCTGCATGATCACAGCGGGGCGCTCTTCACGCCGCACCCTGCCGCCACCGCAGCGCCGCGGCGGCGAGGAAGCCGCGCAGCCCTTCCTCGGTGGCGGGCTTCGGCACGAAGGCGAGCTTCAGGGCCCGCGCCTGGGCGATGATCTCGTCCTGCACGTTGGCGGTGAGCAGGGCGACCGGCATGTCGGGGTAGAGGGCGCGCATCTCGGCGGCCAGCGCCAGGCCGTTGCGCTCCGGCATGTTGTAGTCCACCAGCGCCACATCCACGCCCCCCTCGGCCAGGCGGGCCAGCGCCTCCGCGGCGCTGCCGGCCTCGACGCGCCGCCACTCCGGCTGCAGCGCGGCCACCGCCTTGGCGGCGACGATCCGCGCCAGCTTGCTGTCGTCGACGATCAGGAGGGTGGGTGCCATGGTTTCGGACTCTTCTGCCATCGGCGAGAAAGCAGGCTCCGCCAAGCCCCTACAGGCCCTCGTGGCGAGCAGGAGGGGCGCTTTGTATCAATTCCGGAGCACCGTTTGAAGAACCATCCTCTAAAACCGGTGCAATCCACTGCCGCAGGAAAGGATCGGTCGGCGCTTCCAAGAGCCGGGGCCGCAGCGCCAGCAACACCTGCACCAGCGCCGTGTGCAGCGTGCGCGCCCGCCCCAGGGCGATGCCGCGGGATGGCCGCTCCAGCAGCAGGGACAGCAGCGGCTCGGCCTCCTCGCTGCCGCAATCGCCCTCCAGGTGCAGGGTGTCGTCGTCCAGGCGCAGGGTCATCGTGTCAGCTCCGGCAGGTCCAGCACCATCCGCACGCGGCCTTCGTCATCCAGCGCGGTGCCGAGCAGGCCGGGCATCCCGGCCATCAGCCCGTCCAACGGGCGCAGCGGCGCGTCGAGCCGCCGGCCGAACGCCTCCACCGCCAGCCCCACCGGCCGCGCCCCGGCGGTGACCAGAACCCGCGTCACCGCAGCCCCCTCCGCCCGGCGCGGCAGGCCGAGCAGCGCCCCGAGGTCGAGCAGCGGCACGGTGCGGCCGCGCAGCACGAAGGCCGCCGCCTCCCCCGGCAGCCCCGCCAGGGGCAGGATGCGCGCGGCCGGCAGGCGCAGCGTCTCCGCCACCGCCTCCACCGGCACGGCCAGTTCCTCGCCGCCGGCGCGCAGCAGCAGCAGCGCGCGCAGCGCCGCCGCCTGCGGCAGGGAAAGCCGCACCGTGGTGCCCTCCCCCTTGCGGCTTTCCAGCGCCACATGCCCGCCCAGCGCGGCGATGGCGGCGCGCACCGCATCCATCCCGACGCCGCGCCCGGAGATGTCGCTGACCCCGGCGGCGGTGGAGAAGCCGGGCGTGAAGAGCAGCGCGTGCAGCGCGGCCTCGTCCATGGCCGCGGCGCCCGCCACGCCGCGCGCCCGCGCCGCCGCACGCAGGCGCTCGGGGTCCAGCCCGGCGCCATCGTCGCTGAGCGAGATCTCCAGCCGCTCGCCCGCGCGGCGTGCCGCCAGGCGCAGCCGGCCGGCGGGCGGCTTGCCGCGCGCCTGCCGCTCCGCCGGCGGCTCGATGCCATGGTCCAGCGCGTTGCGCAGCAGGTGCAGCAGCGGCTCGTACAGCCCCTCGACGATGGCGCGGTCGGCCTCCAGCGCCTCGCCCGCCATCTCCAGCGTGGCCTCCTTGCCCAGCCGCGCGGCGGTCTCCCGCGCCAGGGCGGGCAGGCGGCGGAAGCTGCGCGAGAGCGGCAGGCGGCGCAGCCCGGCCACCATGCCGTCCAGCTCCGCCACCAGCCGGCCGATGGCCGCCTGCCGCTCGGCCAGGTCGCGGCCCAGCGCCGGGTCCAGCGCGGCGGCACGGGCCACCAGCGGGGCCAGGGCGTTGCCCGTCACTGCCAGCGCGCCCAGCCGCGCCGCCAGCGCCTCGATACGCGCCGGCTCCACCCGCAGCGGGCGGGCCGGCGTCCTGGCATCAGGCCTCCTGCCGCCCGGCGTCTCGCCGCCGGTTGTCTCGTTGCCGGTTGTCTCGCCGCCGGTTGTCTCGTTGCCGGGCGCCGTGGCCGGCACCTCGGCCAGCACGCACTGGTCCGCCACGAAGCGGAAGAGCTGGCGCAGCGCGTCCGGCGCCTCCAGCGTCAGCGCCAGGATCTCCAGGTTGCAGGCATAGGGGTCGAGCTGCGCCGGCTCCGGCCAGGGGAGGCGCGGCGAAAGCTCCAGCGCCAGCAGGCCAGGCAGCCGGCGCAGCAGCGCCAGCGGGTCCTCGCCCAGGAAGAAGCAGCCGGCATCCGGGCGGTAGCGCAGCGCCATCGCGCGCCGCCCCTCCGCCCGCGCCGCCGCGAGGGCGGCGGCGTGGCGTGCCGCCAGCGGGGCGAGCCAGGCGGTCTCCGCTTCCCCGGCCGCCCGGGCCTGCCCCGCTGAGGGCGCCGCGCCGGTGCCGCGAGCTGCTTGTCACCTCCATGGACCGGGACGGCACCAAGTCCGGCTTCGATCTCGAGCTGCTGCGGGCGCTGCGGGGGCGGGTGCGGCTGCCGC